>JAVBLF010000059.1:0-45710 GCA_031553675.1 Eubacteriales bacterium
AAGTTCAACCCTTGATTCGCATTATCAATTGCCCGTTGCAACAGAACGATCTTTTACACACTGCTTTTGCAGTTTGTAACCCTTGACTGGCGTCAAAAGACCTGTTCGAGCAAGATGTCGAGAACCTGGACGAACTGGGAAAGGACGCGGGTGGTCGTCTCGACGATGTCTTTGTGGGAGAGTTCGACGTCGAGTATGCCGGCGGCCATGTTCGTGATGCAACTGATGCCGACGATCTCCATGCCGGCGTGACGGGCGGCGATTGCTTCGGGCACGGTGGACATGCCGACGGCATCGGCGCCGACGGTGCGCGCCATGCGGATTTCGGCCGGCGTCTCATAACTGGGACCGGAAAACATCATGTAAACGCCCTCTCGCAATTCGATGCCCGCTTCGAACGCAGCTTGCTTGAGGGCATCGCGGCAGGCGGCGTTGTAAACGCGGCTCATGTCGGGGAAGCGGACGCCAAAGTCGTCGAGGTTCTCTCCGATCAAGGGGTTAGCGCCGGAATAATTGATGTGATCGGAAATGAGCATGAGCGTTCCGTTCGAGAAGCCCAGGTTGACGCCGCCCGCCGCGTTGGTGAGCAAGAGCTTTTGCACGCCGAGTTGCCGCATGACGCGCACCGGCAAAACGACTTCCTGTTGGCTGTAGCCCTCATAATAATGAAAGCGTCCCTGCATGGCGATGACGCGTTTCCCTTTGCGCGTGCCCAGCACGAAGCGCCCGGCATGTCCTTCCACTGTGCTTTGCGGAAAGCCGGGAATGTCTCCGTAGTCGATGCGGATGGGGTTCTCGATGCTCTCGGCGTAGTCGCCCAGCCCCGACCCCAGGATCAGCCCAATTTCCGGCACGAAATCCGTCACTTGCCGGATATGTGCCACTGCGGTTTCGATGCGTTCTTTCATCGCGTCTCCCCCTTCGAATTCTGTTTGACCTTCCATCGGGATGGCCGCGAGGATCGCGGCGGCTATCCCGGGGTTGATCGAAAGTTTTTGCGCAGCTTTTTTCAAAAAGCGCGTCCCTCACGCCATGCCCCAAGCCCAAGGTGTCGGTAGACCGTCGCCCCGACGTCGGCGAACGTTGCCCGAATCCCAAGGTCTTGGGCTTGCGGCGCGTCCGGCTGGTAACTGAGAATCGGGATGTACTCGCGCGTGTGATCCGTGCCGGGGAAAGCCGGATCGCAGCCGTGATCGGCTGTGACGATCAACAGGTCGCCCGGACGCAATGCGTCCATGAGCACGGGAAGCGCCCGGTCGAAGGCTTCAAGCGCCAAGGCGTAGCCTTCGACGTCGTTGCGGTGGCCGTAGAGCATGTCGGTATCGACGAGGTTCGTGAAGATCAGGCCGTCTTTTTGGGTGCGTGCGGCTTCGATCGTCGCCAGTGTGCCATCGTGGTTGTTGGTGGTGTGCAGGGCTTTCGTCAAGCCACGGTTGCAGAAAATGTCCTCGATCTTGCCGATGCCCAGCGTGGTCAGGCCTGCAGCGGCAATGCCGTCGAGCACGGTGTCGCGCTCGGGTGGCAGCGAGAAGTCGCGGCGGCGTTCGGTGCGTTTGTATGCGCCGCTGCTCCCTTCGAAAGGCCGGGCGATCACGCGGCCGACGGCTAAGTCGCCTTGCAGCATGTCGCGTGCGATCTGACAGACACGGTAGAGTTCCTCCGGCGGCACGACGTCTTCGTGCGCAGCGACCTGGAAAACGCTGTCGGCGCTCGTGTAGACGATGAGCTTGCGGCCCGCCACCATCTCGTTGCCCAACTCTTGGATGATCGCAGTGCCCGACGCCACGCAGTTTCCGATCGTGGCGTAGCCGGACGCGGCTTCAAAACGCTGGAGGAAATCGCTTGGAAAACCGTTCGGAAAAGTGCGGAACGGCACGTCCATCGCATGCCCCATCAGCTCCCAGTGGCCGCTCGTCGTGTCTTTGGCTTTCGTGCGTTCGGCGGCTTTTCCGTAGCGCCCGACGATCGCGCGATCGGGCATCGGGTCGCGCCCGAAAAAGCTCGTCTGCGGGATGCGGTAGAGGCCGAGCGACGCGAGGTTGGGCACGTCGAGGCCCCGTTTTTCGATGATATGGCCAAAGGTATCGGCACCGACATCGCCGAATTCCGCCGCGTCGGGAAGATAGCCCACACCGGCGCTGTCGAGCACGACGACGATGGCGCGTTTCGTTTCGTTCATGCAAATCACTCCTCGTACCGATTGTAGCACGGACGCGGCGATTTGCAAACGGGATCAGACCCGCGCATCGACGGCAGCCTTGAGCTGGCGCATGGCCGTCTCGAGCACCGAGCGCGGGCAGGCGGCGTTGAGCCGCATGAAGCCACTACCGTTTGCGCCGAATGCGCGTCCGGCGTTGAGGCCGAGGCCGGCCTTTTCGACCATGAAGCGCGAAAGGGCATCGTCGTCCATGCCGAAACCGCGGCAGTCGAGCCAGACGAGGTAGGTCGCGTCGGGGCGGCGCGCGCGGATCCCAGGGATCTCGTCACGCAGAAAATCGCAAACGTAATCGACGTTCCCTTCGATGTAGGGCAGCAGTTGATCGAGCCAATCCTCGCCCTGCCGGAAGGCGGCTTCCATGGCGGGCAGGCTGAATGCGTTGCTGTCGGTGAAGTGGAGCCCTTCCCAGAGCGCGTCAAAGCGCCGCTTGTCCTCGGCGTTCGGAAAGACGACGGTCGAAGCGTGAAGTCCGGCGAGATTGAAGGTCTTGGTACCGGATAGACAGGTGATCGTCCGAGCCGCGGTTTCGTCCGACAGCGACGCCATCGGGATGTGCCGTTGGCCGCGCAACATGAGGTCGGCGTGGATCTCGTCCGCGATCAGGCGGACGCCGTGGGCGGCGCAGCGATCCGACATGCGCGCCAATTCTTCGCGCGTCCAAACGCGGCCCACGGGGTTGTGTGGGTGGCAAAGGATGAAAAGGGCGGGTTTTTGGGCCAGCGCGGCTTCGAAAGCGTCGAAGTCGATCGCGTAGCCGTCGTCCCGTTCGACGAGCGGACAAGCCAGCGGCTCGCGATTCGCAGTACGGATGACGCTTTCAAACTGCGGGTAGACGGGCGGCTGGATCAAGATGGCGTCGCCCACGTTCGAGAACTGCTGCACCAGGCCCGCGAGCGCCGGTACAACGCCCGGACAAACGCTCATCAAGGTCGTGTCGGGCGACCAGGCGTTGCGCTTCGCCTGCCAGTCGCGGACGGCATCGAAATAGGAATCGGGGCGCATGGCGTAGCCGTAGATGCCCTCTGCCGCCTTTTGGGTCACGGCGTCGATGATGGGCTGCGCCGTTTGAAAGTCCATATCGGCCACCCAGAGCGGAATCACATCGTCTCTTCCAAAGACGGCTTTGCGGGCGTCGTATTTGAGGGCGTTGGTGCCTCGCCGATCGTGCAGGGCGTCGAAGTCGTAGTGCATGGTCTACCTCCATTCGTTTCGGTACGAAGTCTCGCGTAAAAATCGTATGTAATGTGCGCCATTTTGTCAAGGCGCGGGGTGGCCGCGTCGCGCAAAACAGCCACGAAAAGGCTGCGCAATTGTATTCAAACAGCGAAAAACGGGGAAGCGAAAAAAATGCGAATATGACCATATCTTTTGCAAGGACAACGCGGTATACTAGGGTTGTCTTCTGTCCTATTTTTAACAAAACGGAGGTTCTGACATGAAAATTGGTTGCGTGAAAGAGATCAAAAAGTACGAGTATCGCGTCGGAATGACCCCCGACAACGCCAAAGAGTACATTGCACACGGTCATGACGTATACGTGGAGACGGGAGCGGGCATGGGCGCTTCGTTCACCGACGCGGACTATGCGGCAGCCGGCGCGAAGGTACTGGGCAGCAACGCCGAAGTCTGGGGCACCTGTGACATGATCATCAAGGTCAAAGAGCCTCTCGCGGACGAATACGCGTTGATGCGCGAAGGTCAGATTCTCTATACCTATCTGCACTTGGCCGCCGATCGTCCCCTGACGGAAGCGCTGATCGCGAGCAAGACGCATGGCGTCGCCTACGAGACGATCCGCAGTCGTGACGGCGGTCTGCCGCTGCTCAAGCCGATGAGCGAAGTCGCCGGACGCTTGAGCATCCAGGAAGGCGCAAAGTGCCTCGAAATGCCGCAGGGCGGCATGGGCATGCTGCTGGCCGGCGTGCCGGGGACAGAAGCGGCGAACGTCGTCATCCTCGGCGGTGGTGTCGTCGGAACAAACGCCTGCAAGATCGCCATCGGCATGGGCGCAAAAGTCACGATCTTCGACAAGAGCTTTGCCCGCCTGTCTTACCTCGACGACATCTTTTTCGGCCGCGTACAGACCATGTACAGCACAGACACCGCGATCGAAAAGGCCGTGACGAACGCCGACCTCGTGATCGGCGCGGTCCTGATCCCTGGCGCGCGCGCTCCGAAGCTCATCAAGAAGGAATACCTCAAGAAGATGAAGCCGGGCAGCGTCATCGTCGACGTCGCGGTCGACCAGGGCGGTTGCTGCGAGACGACGAAGGTCACCTACCACGACGACCCGACCTTCGTGCTCGACGGCGTCGTCCACTACTGCGTGGCCAACATGCCGGGCGCCGTGTCGCGCACATCGACGATCGCGCTGACGAACGCGACGCTCTCCTACGGCCTGATGATCGCCGACATGGGCCTCAAAGCGGCCTGCGAGAAGGACGAAGGCCTCTACCCCGGCATCAACACCTACGGCGGCCAGATGACGATCCCCGAAGTGGCGGGCGAATTCGGCCTGCCCTGCGTCGACGTCAAAACGCTGCTCTAAACCCCGCAGCGAATGTCAACGGTTCCAACGCCTCGAAGTGGCCGCAAGGCCACTTTTTTTTCGATCGCGGACATCGACCACGTGTTCGAAACGTGAAAAAGAGTGTCGAACTTGTAGAAACGACACATTGCATATTGACTTTATATGATTTACCGAGGTATAATTTATTTAAATAATATCCTACAATTTTAATAAAGTTCTGCTTGCTTTCGCCGCGCGTGCCGATGCGGTGCGCTTTCCAAAAATTTGGAGTGCGAAGGGCAATCCGCATGGCGAGGCATCGTCCAGGTAGGGGGGTGATAGGATGCGTTTCGTTTTGGAAGGTAATCGCGCCATGGGGAGGTATGGCCGACCAAACGATACAAATCCAAAACGAAGAGGCGATATGAAAATTTGAGTCCGCGCGCGGTCGGCCGGGAGAGCCGGACGCGAGATGGGAAACGGTCATCCAATCAAACGTATCTCCGAGAGCGGTGGATGCCGACACGAAAGGCGGAGATCCAACCGTTCGTGATAAGGAGTTCGTCATGAGTTTTCGTCATGCATGGGAGAAAAAACTCTTGTCTGCGGTGTTATCGGCGGCGCTCCTGTTGGGAGCCGCATCGCCGGCATTGGCAGCGAAGCCGTCCATCGAGCCGAACGCGGCGCTCGCAACCGCTTCGGAAATCGACCGCGAAAAGGTCGATAAACTCACCGCCGATCCTTTGCAAGGGGGCGCGACATCGTTGCCCGATCCAAGTGCAAGGATCGTGTCGCAGCCGTCCGAGGCGGAAAAGCGCGAAACCCCAAACCAAGCGAGTCCTGCGTTCGCCGAAACGACGACGATCTCAGAACCGACGGGCAGTGTCCCCTTGGCAAGGGTCGGGAGCGATGGAACGGCATCGAAGCAGACATTTCATCCCTCGGATCTCAGCAACTGGATCGTGTACGATCACTACTACAACCCGAGTTTTGCCTGGAGCAAAAACGGCGCGCCCGCCTGGGACAGCGACGCGGGCGGTGGCTACCATCCCTTTTTCTATTGGAAAGAGAACAACACGACCGCAAACGACAACTTTTACAACGTCAGTACGCCCGAAGGAAAGGCGCGTATGCAGTCCGAAGTGCTCGGCGCATCGCCTTGCGTGGCGCACTTTTCACAACACATCTACACCGACGAAAGTGCGAGCGGCTCCGCCATCCGCTTTGTGGGCTATGGCGAAACCGCAAAGACCGACTGGGCCATCGCGCCCGAAACATCGCGAGAGCTCAAATCTCTGGCTTTCGACATCGACGCGAGTTCGGTCGATCCACACAGTTTGGAAGGTTTCGGCATCTTGGTCAACGCCGGAATCGACCGCGCGACCGACACGCTCAGGGGATACGCCGTCAACTTCAAAGTGACGGGCGGCAAGCCCGGCGCGGCGTCCGGCGTCCTACAGGTGATCGACCTTGCCGGAGGCGTCAGCGCGAGCAAGTTGCACGACGGCCTTCCGGGATTCGAGCGCCTGGCGGGGGTTGGACCGGTTGCCGCGATGACGGCATTCGACTTCCAGCAAAGCCCTGTCGGAAAGCTGCGGGTCGACCTCGACATCGAGCCGACAAAGTTGACGATCAAATTGTCCTACTACGCGGGTATCGCCCAATTGTCGGCGCCCAACACATTCACAGTCAACCTCAAAGACACCGGATTGGGCGGATATGGCCCAATCGTCAACTACAACGGCGAGCGTCACTGTTGCGCGCGCATGTCGAGCGTGACCTTCGCTTGTACCGTCATGGCGGTCAATTACAGCGTTTTGTTTGACGGCAACGGTGCGAACGCAAACCCCAAACCGGAACGGCTCGACGGCATCGTGCCGGGCAAAAGCCTGTCCGACATGGGCATGCAATTGCCGACGCCGCCAGCGCGTCTCGGATACCGGTTCGCGGGCTGGAACACCGCGCCCGACGGCAGCGGACAGCGCTTCGATGCCAGCCTGCCGATCACGAAGATCACGACGGTCTACGCGACCTGGACCGATCTGGTGACGGTGAGCTACGTGTCGGACGGCTGGGGCGTGCTCGTGGGGAACAAGACGGTTTCGATCAAGCCTGGCCAGCATCCGGGGACGATTCCCACACCGTCGGCGCTCTTGGGCTACCAGTTCTCGCACTGGTACTTCGCGGGCGACCCCGCCAAGACCCCCTATACGACCGCCGATCTCGAACGATCGATCGTCAATACCGACGCCGAATTCCACGCCGTCTTCGTCGAAGTGGGGAGACAACACGAGGTGCAATACGCTGCGGGAGCAAACGGCAGCCTGCAAGGTATGGCATCTTACAAAGGCATCCGTGCAGGCTCCAGGCTCGCGAAGAGCGCGCCCGCACCCAGCCCCGTCCCCAATCCCGGCTTCGTCTTTACCGAATGGCAGGGCGCGCGGGGTTCGCGCATCGACGTTTCGTCGGCGAACGTCAGCGATGAGACGGTGCGCATCACAGCGCGTTTTGAACGAGATGAAAACGGCGACGGCATTGCCGACATCCTACAGAATCGCTACACCCTTTCGTTCACGTCGGGCGCGGGCGGCAAGCTGCAAGGGCAGCTGACCTACGTGCTGATCGGCGGACGCAAAGGTGACAACAAAGGGCTGACGATCAACAACGTCATCGGTGGGCGACTCGTATTACCCAAGGCAGTGCCCGACGCGGGATACAGCTTTGCCGGCTGGTCGCCTGAGATCAACTTTCTCAAGATGCAGATTCGCGGCGACGCCCGCATCACGGCGAATTTCAGGCCGAACCTGTCGGTGCCGACCGACGACGCGCCCTTTACCCTCCGCTTTACGAGCAACAACATCGTCCTGAAAGATTACAAAGCGTTGAAAGGCGCGCGGGTGTCTGACGTCACGTATGGATACAACGCGCTTCCAACACCGACCGCTCCTTCGGGATACAAGTTCATCGGTTGGACCTGCCCGGACGGCAAAATCCGAACGACGGCGCAAGTCCTGCTGCTCTATTCCGACAGCGATATGACCTTCGTCGCGACCTTCGCAAAGGCCAAGCCGAGGTAAGCGCGGGGAACCCATGTGCAGTGGGTTCCCTTTAGTTTTGCGCTTTTGTCGGTACACGCAAGCGGCATGCAATTTTATGTTCGAAACGCCTTTTGGATATTCTTTTTTTACGTTATTCTATGATGAAGATTTATCGATATGAAGCGCATCGTTTTTATTGGATTGACTTCATCCATATATGTGCGGTACACTCTTGCTATACAATATATTCGTGCTGGAGGTTTGCATGAGAAAAGTAAAGAGAGTGATGATGGGGATCCTGATGGCGGCATGTATGGTGCCGTCGCTTTTCGGTGTCGCAGCGGGTGCAGCCGCCTCTCCGACGGAAAGCGCCGAAACGCGCATGGTCGAGATTCGACGTGCGTGGTCTCAGATGAAGCCGACCTATACGGGCGATCTGTTCGAAACCCAACCGTCGGCGCGCGCGCCCTATGCGGCCGGTCGCTTGCGTTCCGGCGCGATCCGGGATGTGGGCAATCTGTTGAACTTTATGCGCACACTCGCCGACCTGCCGACCGACGTCGTCATGACGGAAGACAACAACGCGAAGTGTCAACACGGCGCAGTCTGCTTGGCGGCGCTCGGCACGATCACACACGACCCGAAGCGGCCATCGGACATGCCCCAGGATTTTTTCGCGACCGCGTATGACAACTGCGCTTCGAGCAACGTTTATTACGCGACCGGGAGCAGTGCGAAGAAGATGCCTTGGCAGACGATACTGAGTTTCATGGACGATTCGGACGCGTCCAACATCGACCGCCTCGGTCACAGGCGATGGATCTTGAATCCCAGCATGCTGGAGTCGGGCATCGGCTTCGCGGAAGGCAAAAATGGCGCGAGCTATTTCGGAACGCTCTACGCTTTCGATACGTCGCGTTCCGAAGAAGTCGCCTACGACGCGATCTGCTGGCCGAACGGTCCGGCCTTCCCCAGCGAATTTTTTGCGGGCGACCACGCGTGGAGTGTGACGCTGAACCCGGCGATCTACCAGACGCCTAGCCGGTCGGCTGTGGCGGTCACACTCTCGAACGACGCGGGTGAGCGCTGGACTTTTGACGCGGACGACACCAGCCGTAAAGGGCGCTATTTCAACGTCAATACCGACGGTTTCGGCGTTTCGAACGTCATCATTTTCCGACCGGACGGCATATCGGATTACCGCGGCGTCTACACGGTGACGATCGACGGGCTCAAGCAAAAGGACGGCACGGCGACCACGCTGCAATACAGCGTCGCGTTCTTCTCGCTCGACAATGCCGAAGCACCGACGATCACCCCATCGGCGACCCGCAGCGGGGCGAAAGAAGAGCCCGTAAAGGACACGTCTGGCAAGGTCTATGAGCTCAAGACGGGCAAATACTTCCGCGTCGCCCCGACGATCGAAGGAAAATCCTTCGCGTCGAAGACGCTCACATGGCGCAGCGACGATCCTGCGATCGTCGCGGTCAACGCCACTTCGGGCATTTTCAAAACGCGGGCCAAAGGCCAGGCCATGCTCTTCTATGCGACGCCGGACAAGCGCTACGAGGGCTACATCGTCGTCAACGTCACATAGGAACGCTTTTGGCAGCGCCATCGACCGCGAAATCGGTGGCGTTGCAATCGGGCGGCCAGAAAAACGGGCGATCATACGATCACCCGTTTTTTGTGGTTAGAGCGCATTCCGCTTGCCTATCGATGCGCTTGCGGAGGATGTCGCCCTTCTGAATCGGGATGTCAAAGTCGATCCAAAGCATCTGTTGGGGGTGGGGCGCGGCGTCTTGCGAGCGGCCTTCCAGGTCGAAGATGGCGCCCACGATGGCGCTTCGGGCCGGCATGCCGGGGCTGAGCACCTCGAGGCGATCCCCCGCGAAAAAGCGGTTGCGCTGCTCGACGCAGCCGCGTTTGCGTTCCGGGTCGTAAGCGTGCGCAACGGCGACAAATTCGCAGCTCTGCTCGCTGGGGTTGTCCCACTGCGATTCGCGGGGCCCCTCCCCTGCCAGCAAAAAGCCCTTGCAGTAGGGCCGATGGGCGACGGTGTCGAGCTCGTCGTGCAGGCCGGGATCCAATGGCAATCCGGCGGCCAAGGCATCGAGCGCCATGCGGTAGGCGTTGACGGTGGCGGCGACGTAGTAGGCTGTCTTCATGCGCCCCTCGATCTTGACGCTCGCAACGCCTGCGTCGGCGAGCTCGGCGAGGTGGTCGATCAGCTTGAGGTCGCGGCTGTTGAGAAGGTAGGTGCCGCGTTCGTCCTCCTCGACGGGGTAGACGTCCTCATTGCCCGTCGCACTGGCCGTCTCGCGCAGCGAAAAAGCGCGGCGGCAAACCTGGGTGCATGCGCCCGCGTTGCCGTCACGGCCGTTCATGTAGCTGCTGAGCAGGCAGCGGCCGCTATAGCTGATGCAGAGCGCGCCATGGACGAAAACTTCGAGTTCGAGCGTCGGCGGCGTGTGTTCGCGGATGCGGCGAATGTCGTCGAGTGCACATTCGCGGGCGAGTATGATGCGGGCGACGCCGCAATCGTGCCAAAACGCGCAGGCTTCGGCGTTGAGGGCGTTGGCCTGCGTGCTGAGGTGAAGGGGCAAATCGGGCGCGACGCGTTTCGCGACGCGGATGGCCCCGGGATCGGAGACGATCAGCGCATCGATGCCGGTGGCGGCATAGGTGGCGATCGTGTCGCCGAGGTCGGGGAGGTCATCCTGGCGGAGGTAAGCGTTGAGCGTGACAAAGAGTTTTTTGCCGCGTTCGTGGGTGTAGGCCACGGCACTTTGGAGCGCTTCGGGCGTAAAATTGTCGGCGAAAGCGCGCAGGCTCAACCGTTTGCCACCGGCATACACGGCGTCCGCGCCGAAGTGGATCGCGGTTTGGAGGCGCTCCCAGTTGCCGGCAGGGGCGAGCAGTTCGGGGATCATCTTCACGTTTTCCTCACAAGAAGGGCCTGAAGCGAAATTCAGACCCTTCGGTTGGTTTGCGTTTGGTTCCCAATTAGGGCGTTTGGTTTTGGTCCTGGGCTTGTCGGTTGCGCTCGTCGTACTCTTTCCACTGTTCGACGTACTTTTCCGTCTCTTTCAGGTGTTCTTCGGCGGTTTTGGTAAAGACGAGCTCGCCGGACTCCGGTCCTTTCAGGGTAAAGTAGAGGTAGTTTTCCGCGACGTAGAGCGGGTCGGGGTTGAGGGCGGCGATGATCGCCGCTTTGCCGGGGTTGCAGATCGGGCCGACGGGCAGGCCTTTGTAGAGGTGGGTGTTGTAGGGCGTGTCCGTCTTGAGCTGCGTTTCGTTCAAATAGAGGTTCGTCGTTCCGAGCGTGTAAATGACCGTCGCGTCGCTCCGTAGCGCGATGTTTTGCCGCAGACGGTTGTGAAGCACGGCGGATACGCGGGCAAAGTCCTGGGTTTTGGCTTCCTTTTCGATGATCGAAGCCAGCGTGACGATCTGGTCGATCGTCATGCCCAATTCCTCGGCGCGCTCGACGTCCTCGCCGGTGACGACTTCGTTGAAGCGGGCGAGCATCTTGTTGATGACGTTGCGATCGCCGTCGCCGCGGTAGAATTTGTAAGTATCGGGGAAAAGGTAGCCTTCGAGCGCGTAGACTCGTCCCTCCTGGCGATCGCTTTCGACCGCCAAAATGAAGTTTTCGAAGCCCTCGGCGTGTTGGCAGATCGCCTCGAAGTCGGCGGCCGACTTGATGGCGCCCTGGGCTTCGAGCATGTCGGCCATGTCGCGGACGGTCATGCCCTCGGTGAGGCGGACGGTGACGACTTCCTGCGAATTGCTGCCTTCGCCGGACGCGAGCTTGTTGACGATCTCGACGATGCTCATGTTGCGGCTGAAAGTATAGCTGCCGGCGCGCAGTTTGCTGCGTTTGCCCGAAAAGTCGATGTAGATCTTAAAGGCGGTTTTGCTTCGGATCAAAAGGCCCTCGTCGCCGTCGCCATAGAGGACAGACGCGATCGAGGATGGGCCGGAACCGCGCGGGATCTCGACCTCGACGGGGGTGTCGTCGGCAGCATCGACGGGACGGATGTAGTGATCCATCACGTACTCGTAGCCGATCGAAAGGGCGACACAGAGAACCGCGATGCTGATCGCGATGATCAAAAAGGGGCGCAGGATCCGCCAAACCCTGCGCAGGTCGCGCCGCTGTGGCGCGCGCTGCGATTCGTGTACTGCCATGCCAATCCTTTCGCGGCCGAGGATCAGTCGCGCAAAAAGTCGAGGTGGAGGTCGACGCTGTCCGATAGGATGCGGAAAATATCGCCCATGGTGGCATTCAATTTGTATTCTGCCATGAGGTAAGCGATGCAATCGGGATTGAGCTGAAGTACGCTGAGTATTTTTTCGTGGCGCTCTTTCAGTTCGTCGGGCGGCGTGGTTTGCGCGGCCATGTGGGCCTGCATTTCGAGCGTGGCTTTCTGGAACTGCTTCAAGAGTCCGGCGTTCGTTTCGTCGACGAAAGCTTTCTCCTTCGCGGCCTTGTATTCGAGGAATTCCGCGCTGTTTTTCAGCTCGGCGGCGAGCTTATGTACGGTGTCGTAAACCATTTGCCCCATCCTTTCGATAGTCTCGTATCATTATAGCACAATATGCGCGACGCTTACCAATTTTGCCAGGCGAACCGAAACGCGCTTGCCAGGGCGATCGGGAACGCGGCGCTTTTTTTCAAGACCATACCCTCAGATCGCGCGGACGAAAAACGAGAGGATCCCCGGCACGGCGCACGCTAGGATGGCGCCGTTGGCAAAGGCGATGATCGCCATCGCGGGGCTGGTGCAGCGCGTGATGATGCCGAGCATGGTATCCATGGCAGTGCAGCCCGCGGGGGAAACGGCGGCAAAAGGGCCGAAGCGCTTCGAGATGAAGGGCGCGGCGAGGGGGGTGAGCATCTCGCGCATGAGGTTGAGGAGAAAGGCGAGCGCGCCCAGCCGCGGCTCGATGTTCGAGAGCAGCACGCCCGAGAGCGTGTACCACCCGCAGGCCGAAGCGGCGGCGGCCGCCTTCATCGGCGCGATGCGAAGCACGAAGCCGACGACGATGGCGGCGAGTATCGATCCGAGCATCGTACCGGTCGGAACGAGGAGGATCGCGATGCCGCTCTTTCGGATGTCGGACAAAAAGCTCTTGTGCAAGCCGATGTCGATGCCCGACCCGAATACCATGATGCAGAGAAAGAGGAAGACAAAGCGGGCGCTGTGGGTGAGCAAAAAGGCGACGACGGCGGTTTCACGGCCCAAAACGACAGCCAGATAACCGGCCAGCATGCACGCGACGATGATCAGCGTGAGCTTGAGCATCGACTGTTTGGGGGCATTTTCAATTTCCTCATAAAACAGATCGAAGCGATGGCCGCGCCGAAAGAAGACCTTTTGCAGCGCGAGCGTCACGGCGACGCTGCCGGCGATGACGGCGATCGTCATGACGAGGGCTTGCAGGCCGACGGTCAGGATATAGTTTTTGAGCAGCGGGTCTTGGCCGATCGTCATCCCCATGAGGAACATGAGCACGAAAAGCAACGCGAACTGCAACACCGAGAGCGCGCGCTTGAGCCAATTCCACACGGGCAAGGCATAGCCGAGGGCTATGCCTGCCAGAACGACGACGATGAATACCCAGAGGTCGGACATGGCGTCTCCTTCCGAATCATTGACTGTAGCAGGCCCACGCAGCGCGTTAGACCTCGACGATGATCGGGAGGATGACGGGATTGCGCTTTGTCTTGTCGTAGAGGTAGTCGCGCAGCGCGTTTTTCACGCTGTTTTTGATCTGGGACCAATCACCTTTGGGCTTTTTCTCGAAATCGCCCACGACGCCGCGAACGAGTTCACGCGCGTCGTCGATGAGCTGCTCGCTCTCGCGGACGTAGACAAAGCCGCGCGAGATGATGTCGGGGCCTGCCATGAGCTTGCCGGTTTTTTTGTTGAGCGTGACGACGGTGATGAACAGACCGTCCTGGCTGAGGAGCTTGCGATCGCGCAACACGATGTTGCCGATGTCGCCGATGCCGAGGCCGTCGATCATGACACTGCCGGCAGGGGCGGCACCCTCCAGTTTTTTGGCGCCGTTTTTCGTGATCTCAACGGTGTCGCCGAGATCGCAGACGAATATGTCGTCGTGCTGTACGCCCATCTTTTCGGCGAGCATGACGTGGTGGACCAAGTGCCGGTATTCGCCGTGAACGGGCATGAAGTACTTCGGCTTCGTGAGCGCCTGGATGATCTTCAGTTCTTCCTGGCGGGCGTGGCCGGAGACGTGGATCTCTGCCATCGACTCATAGACGACGCGCGCGCCCTTTTTGAAGAGCTTGTTGATCACCTGGGAGATCATGCGTTCGTTGCCGGGGATGGCCGACGCCGAGATCAACACGAGGTCGCCCTGCATGATGTTGAGGCGGTGGGCGCTGTTGGCCATGCGAGCCAGGCCGCTCATCGGCTCACCTTGGCTGCCGGTCGTGATGACGCAGATGCGCTCGGGCTTGAAGTTTTTGATCTTCTCCAGCTCGATCAAATGCTTGGGATCGACGTTGAGGTAGCCGAGCTTGGTTGCGAGTTCGGAGATGTTGACCATGCTCCGCCCCTGGAAGCAGATCTTGCGCCCGTGCCGGACGGCGCAGTCGCAGATCTGTTGGATGCGGTGGATGTTCGACGCGAAAGACGCGACGATCACGCGGCCGTCGGCCTTGGCAAAGTAGCGCTCAAAGCTCTCCCCCACCATGCGTTCGCTCATCGTGTAGCCGGGCAACTCCGCGTTTGTGCTGTCGGCCATGAGCATGAGCACGCCCTTTTCGCCGTACTGGGCGAAACGCTTCAGATCGATCATGCCGCCGTCGATCGGCGTGTAGTCGATCTTGAAGTCGCCGGTGTGCATGAGCACGCCGATGGGCGTCGTGATCGCGAGGGCAAAGGCGCCCGTGATCGAGTGGTTCGTGCGGATGAACTCGACGCTGAAGCAACCCAGACGGACGACGCTGCCAGGTTCGACGGTGACGAGCTTGGCGCTCGTGATGCCGTGCTCTTCGAGTTTGTGGTTGATCAGGGCGTTGGTGAGCTTGCTGCCGTAAAAAGGGACGTCGGGGAATTTCCGCAGCGCGTAAGGCGATGCCCCGATGTGATCTTCGTGTCCGTGGGTGATCAAAAACGCGCGGATGCGGCTGGCGTTTTTTTCGAGGTAGCTCATGTCGGGGATGACGAGATCGATGCCGGGCATTTCGTCGGTGGGGAAGATCGACCCGCAGTCGATCACGACGATGTCCTTTCCGTATTCGATGGCCGTCATGTTTTTTCCGATCTCGGAAACGCCGCCGAGCGGCGTGATCTTGAGTTTTGATGCCAAGTAGATAAGACCTCTCTTCCATGTAAGCGCACGTGATGCGCGTATTTCCGTTCAAGCGCATGGCGAAACCAGTATACGGCATTGCCGCGGACTTGGCAAGCTTCGCTGGCGCGAATTGGAAGCGAGGTCCAAGCGGAGTGATGCTTTCAATCCTGCGGTTTTTCCTTTGTGATGGCGTTGACGCGTTTGGCGAAGAGGTCGGCGAGCGACTCGGCGTACTCCTCCGAAAAGGAACCGCCGATCACGCGCATGCGCCCGCCGCGTTCGGGGAGCAGGTGGACCCACCCGTTGTTTTGGCGGATCCGGACGCCTTCGGTCCGGTCGATGCGCTGGGCGTCCTGATCTTCGGCGATCGCGCGGAAGACGCGTCCGATGTCGCGCCGGGCGACAGAGACCCTGCGCTCTTTCAGGCCCAAGCGCGGGAGTCCTGCGACGATCTCTTCGATGGGGCGTTTGCGCGTCGCAACGACTTCGGCGAGGCGAAGGGCGGCGGCGTAGGGATCGGTTTTGGCGGTGTAAAGCAGGCTGCTCGGCGTCAGCGTGCGAAGCAGGGTGCCGGAATGCAGGCGTTCGACCTGGGCGGAATACTGCCTGGCGAGGTGTTCGACGCTGTCGGGGGCGAGTGCGTCGACGGCGATCGTCTCGGCGCCCGACTGTAGTTCGAGCATCGCAAAGAGCATGTCGAGCGCGCTCCCGGCGATCGTCTCGTGCTGGGTGTAGATCTCTAGGCATCCGTCGACGATCCCGAGGGCGAGGCCATTTTGCTTGCGGGCGAGGCGGATGGCGTTGGGCGGCGTGTCGGCTTCGATCACCCGCCAGCCAACTTCCGAAAACAAAAGGCAGAGCATGTGCGTTTCACTGGGCAGTGCGGTCACGACGACGCGTCCGGCGTATTCGCGCAGCAGCGGCGCATAGACCTGTGAAACGACGTCGGCAGCGTAGACCTGTGTCAGCGACGCTTTCAAGGTGATCAAGCCCGGTTCGGCCATGGGCGCAGAGGGGGTCAACTCAAAGGCGTTTCGAAGCGCCCGCCACTGCGCGGGCAAGAAGGGCAGGCCGTCCCCGTCGTAAAGCCGGATGGAGATCTCTTCAGGATCGAGCCTGACGTAAACGCCGCCCGTCAGGTGAAGCAGCCGCACGCCAAAATGCAACACCGGTTCGAGCGCGCTTTCGAGGTCGCATACGTCGCTGCCACCCGCGAGCAGCCCCGCCACGATCGCGGCCTTGATCGCGCCGCAGTGGGACGCGCCGTCGCTCGCGATCGCGAGGCGGGCGTTGCGTCCGAAATGGAGGGCGATCGCCCGTCCGATGCGGGCGGCCAATTCGGGGGTCATGCGTTGGAGGGGGGCGGCGATCTGTCCGTCGTCAAAGAGTTCCCCCTGGCAGCCCCAGAGGCAGTCGGCGTGCTGCTTTTGTCCGGCGGCGATCTCCTTCAGCGGCCAGATCCGCACGCCCGGCCCGACTTCTGCCCGCGCCCCGATGCTGACGCCCGACCCGACGACGCTGTTTTCGTAGACGGCGGCGGCGCGCCCGAGGTCGACGCCGTCACAGAGCAAGGCGCCCCGCAGTTGAGATCGCGCGCCGAGGCGGGCGTTTTCCCAGCATATGCTCCGTTTGAGGCTGCTCCCCTCCCCCACGTCGACGCCCGGTCCGATCGTCGTGTAGGCTTCGACGGCGACGCCGCTGCCGATCCGCGCGCCTGCGGCGATGTAGCAGGGCGCTTTGATGACACTGTGTTCGTTGACGATCGCGCCATCTTCGATCCAAACGCCGTCGAGGTTGTCGGCCGCCGTTTCGATGCGGCATCGCCCGTCGAAGATGTCGCGGTGGGCAGCGAAGTATTGCTCGACACTGCCGATGTCGCACCAGTAGTCGTGCGTGACGAAGCCGAAGACCGGCAGATCCCGCTGCATGAGGGTGGGAAAGAGATCTTTAGCAAAGTCAAAGTTTTGTCCGGCGTCGAAGCCCGCCCAGACCTCGGGCTCGAGGATGTAGATGCCGGTGTTGGCCGTGTCGCCGTAGACTTCGGACCAATTGGGCTTCTCGACGAAGCGCTCGATGCGGCCATCGCGCTGGGTCAGCACGACGCCGTACTCGATCGGCGTTTCGACGCGCTTGAGAACCAGCGTCGCCGCTGCGCCGTTTTTCTCGTGAAAGGCCATGACCGCGCCGATGTCGAGGTCGGTCAGCGCGTCGCCGCTGACGATGAGACAGCGCTCGCGAAAAAAGTCGCCCGCCGAACGGACGCTGCCCGCCGTACCGAGCGGCGCATCCTCGACGAAATATCGCAGGCGGACGCCGTTCCATGTATCGCCGAAATAGCTTTGGACGCGGTCGGGCAGGTATTGCAGCGTGACGCCGACTTCGGTCAACCCATAGCGCCGAAGCAGGCGGACGGTATGGCTCATGACAGGAGCGTTCATCACGGGCACCATGGGTTTGGGGATCGCACAGGTCAGGGGACGCAAACGGCGACCTTCACCGCCGGCCAAAATGACAGCCTTCATCGCGACAATTCCTCCAAAGCGCTTGATCGGACAGAATCTGGACATTCTGTCACTTATGCGCTTTGAGTATTGCCCTCCCCTGCGCGAAATATCCGCCGCGTGTCCGCCCGCAACGCCGGTACACAAAAAAAGCGCCGTCGGGCGCCATTTGTCATCACGGCGATCCGTTGGACTTCGCCCGTTTCAGCTCTTCGAGGTCGGGGTAAACGACGCGATCGTGGTGCATGCCGTCGAAGACCTGCGCGATGACGGCGCGAACGACCTCGATGTCGCCAAAGGAGAGCGGGCAGTCGCGCAACTGACCGTCTCCAAACTTCTGTGCCAAAACCTTGTCGATCATGTCGAGCGTCTGCTCGTGCGAAGGGTTGTCCAAAGAGCGCACCGCCGCCTCGGCCGAATCGCAGATCATGACGAGTGCCGATTCGCGGCTCTGGGGGCGGGGGCCTTCGTAGCGGTAGAGCTCGGTGTCGACCTTTCCGTCCGGCGATTCACGCAGGGCTTTTGCGTAAAAGGCGGCGACGAGCGAATTGCCGTGGTGCTCGGCGATGATCGACTGTACCGCCTTGGGGAGCTTGTATTGTCGGGCGAGGTCGAGGCCGTCGCGCACGTGGGCGATGATGATCGCGGCGCTGGTGAAGGCGTCGATGGCGTCGTGCGGATTCTCGCCCTGCTGGTTTTCGCTGAAAAAGAGGGGGCGCTTGAGCTTGCCGACGTCGTGGAAGTAAGCTCCGACGCGGGCGAGCATGGGGTTGGCGCCGATCGCGTTGGCACAGCTTTCGGCCAAACTGCCGACGAGTACAGAATGGTTGTAGGTGCCCGGCGTTTCGAGCATGAGGCGGTGGAGCAGCGGGTGGTTGATGTCGGACAGCTCGAGCAAGCGCGCGGGCGTCGCGACGTCGAAAGCCAACTCCCACAGCGGCATGACGCCCACGCAGACGATGCCCGCGAGGATGCCGCTCACATAGGCATAAAGCAGCGATTGGAAGAAGGCGAGCGAGCCTGTCTGCACGAGCGAGGCAAAGAGCGCGTAGATGGCGGTCGCGGCCAGGCTGAACGCGAAGCCCCCCAAGATCAAGCGGCTGCGCTTCGTCGCGCACCGGGTCACACCCACGCCGGCCAAGCAGCCGAAAAGGGTCGAGAGCATGCCCTGCGCGACGAGGAAAAAGTCGAAACTGACCCGCCCGCCGCTCATCAGCCCGATCGCAGGCGCGATCAAAACCGACATGATCAGCGCCGCCGGCACGGAGCAGAGCTGCGACACGAGCGCAACGCCCAGAAAGGCGAAGTTGAGCATGGGGCTGATGGACAAAAAGACGTAGGAGAGCAGGAGGTCAACCGCGACGAGCAAAGCCATGATCGCGGTACTGCGGGGCGTGTCGTCCGTCTTGGCGGCGAAGCGGCGGCCGAAGTGGTAGAGCAGGAGTCCGATCGTCGCGTAGCTGGCGAAGCAGGCCAGCCAACGAAGCGCGATCGTCGTCCAACGCAGGCCGTAGCCCGCTTCATTGAGCAGCGCCATCGCCTCGGCGTCGATCGTGTCCCCCTGGGCGACGAGCGTCTCTCCTGCCGCGATGTAGACGGGGGCGGCGTTGCGGCGCGCAAGCGCGACGGCGCGTTCGGTGGCCGCTTCGTCGATGAACATGGTCGGCTGCAAAAAACGCTCCGCAAACTTGCCGAGCGTCGAATGCACAGTGATCGGCGTCAAGGCGCCCATGTCCGACACGAAGCGCTCCTGGATCGCGGGCGCTTCGGCTTCGGGGATGCCGCTTCGGAGTGCCGAATGAAGCCGGACGGTCAATTCGCGCAGCCAAAGCGTGTATTGGGTGTCGCTCAACGCGAGCAGGTGGTAGATCTCGTCCTCGCTGAACAGCAGACCGTGCCCGTTCATGAGCTGCGCGACGCCCTCGCCGCTGAGCACGATCTCCCATTCGTCGGCGGTCAGCGCGCCCGTATCGTAGAGGCGGAGGCTGCTGTCGCGCGCCGATGCCGCGACGATCTGGCGGCGCAAACTGTCGGCGTCGGCACGGAGCCGATCGAGGCCCGCGAGCGCCTGATCCACGCGATCGTATAGGTTCTGGGTCTGGGCTTCGTCGTAGGCGTAGACCGGCTCGACGGATGCGGCGGCGGCGTCTTGTGCGGCGGCTGTCGCGAGGGGGTCGAGCACGTCGCGCGGGGCGCGAATCGTCGCGCGCGCAACGCCGCCCTCTTGGACGTAGCGGGTGGGCGGCGCGGCGGTGACAGCACAAAACGCCGCGCAGATCAGCACGGCCATCGCAAACGCGATCCGCGCACGTTGCGCGGCATGCCGTTCCTGGTTTCGGCGTTTTTCTTCGCGTGCTTCGCCTTCCATGCCGCCCCCCTTTCGTCCGAGCCCAATCTTGGCTCGCATTTATCTCGTGATCCAAGCAAGTGAAAAACGGGTACTAAACTTTATCGGTAACTCGCTATTTGACCGGCACTCAGTCTTTTCCGAGCATGGGATCATAAGGGTGGTTCCCGATCGTTCTTTGGGAGTTGCCCGCAAAGCGATCCTGGCGACGTTTTTCGGCGCGCTCGTAGGCGACGATGATGCGCTGCACCATCTCGTGGCGCACGACGTCTTTGGCGGTCATGTGGAGGATCGCGAGGTCTTGCACGTCGCGCAGCACACCCATGGCGTGGACAAGGCCGCTCTTCCGTTCGGGCGGGAGGTCGATCTGCGTGATGTCGCCCGTGACGACGAGGCGGGAACCCTCGCCGAAGCGGGTCAAAAACATCTTCATCTGCTCGATCGTCGTGTTCTGCGCTTCGTCCAAAATGATGAAAGCGTCGTTGAGCGTGCGGCCGCGCATGTAAGCGAGCGGTGCGACTTCGATCACGCCCTTTTCGCTCAGTGCCTTGAAGTTCTCAAAACCGAGGAAGTCATAGAGCGCGTCGTAGAGCGGCCGGAGGTAAGGATCGACTTTGTTTTGCAGATCCCCCGGCAAAAAGCCCAACTTTTCGCCCGCTTCGACGGCGGGGCGCGTCAGGATGATCTTGCTGACCTGCTTGTTTTTGTAGGCCAACACAGCCATCGCGACGGCGAGGTAGGTCTTGCCGGTACCGGCCGGACCGATGCCGAAGACGACGACGTTTTCCTGCATGGCGCGGACGTACTTGCGTTGGCCGAGCGTCTTGGTCTTGATCGGTTTGCCGCGGTGGGTAAAGGCGACGACATCCTGGCTGATTTCCTCGATCAGTTCGGCATTCCCTTCGCGCGCCAGGTCGACGGCATAGCGGATGCGTCCTTTGTCGATTGTCTCGCGCCGTTTGAGCAGCGCGATGAGGCGCTCGATGACGAGGTGGGCCAGCGTGACGCTTTCGGGCGATCCTTCGATGACGATCTCGCATTCCTGGGTGCGCAATTTGACGCCCGTTTCCTTTTCGATCGCGTGCGCATTTTCGTCGAAATTACCAAAGAGAGCGATCAAAAGGTCCATGCTCTCGACTTCGATCGACTGGCGGATCGGTGGCAACGGTGTCGAAAAAAAGGCGCTTTTCAGTTCGTCGGACTCGTTTGACGGCGCGTCGGGTTCCGCCATGCCGAATGGTTCCGCATTATCGTCGGGCGGCAGCGCGGCGGATGCGACGACATCGCGCTTATGCTTGTCCGAAACGTGTTTTTTTTCTTTCTCCAAGTTGTCCTCCTCATCGGTGGAAAATTCACGGCGTCGACGAGGGCGCCGTTTCGCCCGCCGCATTCTCCGCGACGGCGGGTGGATCGAAGTGGACGGACGCGCCGATGCGCTCGCGCGTTTCGATGACCGTGACGGCGCGCAATCCTTCTTCCGTCATGGCCGTGTTGGTGCGCTGCGACAAGATCTCAGCGTCCTTGGGCACGAGCGCGATTGCCTCTTCTCGGCTCTTTTCTTCCGCCGCCTCGCACATCTGCTCGTCGTCAAGCGCCGTCACCTTCGGCGCCGTCTCGTAGTGCGTCTCGCGAATCCAGTCGAGCGGCAAATACAGGGAATCGATGCCCGCGCGTTCCACATCTTCGACCTCGAAGTGCGCAAAACGCCCGCTCATCTCGACGACCTGGCGTCCCAGCTTGATCGTGAGGACGTCTTCGCTCTTGCCAGTGCGGGTGTAGACGGAGCTTTCCCGCGCGACGAGCGCGCCAGCCTCGTAAAACAGCCGCCCCCAGACCTCGCCGCTCGCCGTGACGTAGCGTTCGCCCATCTCGACGTTGGCGGGTATGGCGCCGCTGATCAGCACGTCGCCTTCTTTGACCTGCTGGCCTTCGCGCACGGGCGCATAACCGCGGTAGACGGTCAGTTCGTCGATCATGGCGTCTTTCGTCGCGACGATGTTCGTGGGATGCCCCTGATCCTCGGCCATCTTTTCGAGGTCGCCCTCGACGATGTGGACCGTCAAACGCGTGCCGTTTCGCTGGGCGCCCGCCCAGGCGACGCGCGGATCCGAACGCTCGATCAGCATGCGTAGCGCGTCGAGATCGACCTTGTCCATCGGCATACCGATCGCGACCTGTTTGGAAACGATCGCGATCACGCGGTCGGTCGGAATTGAGACATTCCCCTCGACGCGGATCTCCCACACACGCTGGGACAGGAAAAAGAGCGCCGCCACGCAGAAGATGCCGCCGAGTGCCAGCATCCATCGCCCGCGCCACGGTCGAAGCGCAAAGGGCAAACCCTGCCGTTCCAGCACTGTCGAACGCAGATGCAATTCACGCAAAAGAGGCCGCAAGGAACGGTAGCTCGAAGCATCCATCCAGGCGGTCAGGCTGCCGTCGTCCATGCGTTCGACGCCATAGAGCCGCAGCCCGCGCTCCGTCAAGGCGTTGACGAAGCGTTCGAGCGACCGCCCACGCACCTGTATTCTAACACAGCCTCGCACTCGATTCCACAGCAAAAGCTTCCCGTCCTTTCCGCAAAATCGGCCCCGACCGATTCCGTTCGCGATTCGTATTCCTGCCTGCTCAGCAAAACCTCACGCTGTCGATCCGTCCCTCGACGGCAACCGAATCGTAGCCGTAATCGCGCAAGAGCAGCTTATCTCCCTCGATCCGGATCTCTCCGTCCGAGGTTCGCAGGCGCAAACATGTAAGCGTGTACTCGATCACGCCCCGATGGTTGTCGATGTGGAGGCGGGTCCGTCCTTCGCAACGCAGACAGGGCAGGTCGAGCAGCAGATCGCCCGGCATGCCGAGGGTGCGTGCGAGTCCCTCTCTCCGTTCGCCGGGTGGATGATGCTTCTGCCGTTTTCGCACGCCCTTCCCTCCCCTTCCACTCCACGGCGCATCGCGATCGAAGGCGCCCATAGATCCTATGAAGAAAGGCAGCGAATCAGCACCAAGAGACGAAAAAGCCCGCGATGCAAAGTTCGCGGGCATGTCGTATATTCTATTCTTCGGGTATGCCGAACGCATTGGCGATCGAATCGAAATCGTCAGCGGGGGCTTTCGCAGCTTTTTTCTGCGGCTCCGGCGTCGGTTCCGGCTCCGGCTCCGGTGCGGGCTGTTCTTGCGCGAACGCTTCGACCGCCTCGTCATCGCCAAAATCCGTACGCTCCGCAGCCTCGATGTCTGTCGTTTCTGTGGGCATGGGCGTCGCGGTCTCTTGGATGCCCAGCGCCTCGGCTTCGACGGAGCGCTCGAGCTCAGCCGCTTCGCGGTAGGCGTTTTGCGCCTCGACGACCTTGTCCGGCGATGCGGCACCCTCGACATTTCCATCGACGAAGAGGTATTCGTCCGGCCGCACCCATCCGAAGATCTGACGAGCGGCCTGCTCGATGTGGGCGTCGCTGTTGGCGTATTCCAACAGACGCTGCATGCCTTCGAGCTGGAGTTCGGCATCGTGCTTTTCAGTGTTGAGCGCTTCCGTCCGCGCGAGAATGGCTTGCAGCTTCACATCCTGGTTGCGCAGCACGCCGAGCGTCAATATGACGACGACGATCAAAGCCGCACAAAACACCAACTGGTACACCCAATTCCGTATACGCAGTTTCATCGCGCGCCTCATTTCTGCCGGGTGGGCGGATGTCTTTCGTTCATGCGAATATTCACGGTTTACATTGTACAACAAATGAGGCAAAAAGTAAAACCGCAATTTGTAAAATTTTGGCTTATTCTGTCACGGCCTGCCTATCGCTCCAAGCCATTTCGCATCGATATTCATTTTTTGCCGGTCGATTCAGGCGAGCCAAGCGTTGAACTGGCGCCACAACATGGCGGCCCATTTGCGAACGAGCTGAAGCGCGCCCCGCACAAAAACCCCCAAGGTAAAATGGTATACGGCAAAGCCCAACACAAAGCCCGCGATCGAAAAGAGCCGGAAAGCCATACCGCCGGTCTGCATCAAGATCGCGAAGGCGAGCGGCATCGCGAAGAGCCAAAACGCGAGATCGCAGATCACCATGCTGATCGCGCCAAAGCGAAAAAGACGCAGCGCGTCGTATGCGAGGCCCATCAAGATGCCGCCATACATCGTGTAGAGCAGGCTGGGGATTTGAAGCATGGTGTTGTCCAATGGTTCACCTGCTTTCGGACGGTCAGCGGAAGATGCGCGAAAAGAACCCACCTTCTGCGGTTTCGCGGTTTTGCTCGTATTCAACGCCAGAGATCAGCCCTTCGACGACGAGCTGCCCCTCGTCGAGGTTGAGCCGCGATATGTGAAGCCCCTCGCCGGTGATGCTCAAGCCGCCCACGCCCGTCATCAAAAGCACTTCCGTTTCGTTGAAGCTCTCGACGTCTTCGACATCTGTGATCAAGATGCGGCTGCGGTCTTCGATGCTCAAGGCATGGGCCCGCGAACGCGTCGGCCGGGTGTCATTGTCTCGCTGCATGTCGTTTCCTCCTCTTGGGTGTCCGACGCTCAAACGCTTGTCGTCGATCGATCCTATGCGGACGCTGGGACTAGTATGCCGATCTCGAACAAAACCGCATCCGAGCAGCCACCGATCTGCTATGCAGATTTGTTTCATAAACCCCGCTTTTTTCTTCGCATCTCGGTCCGCAATTCACGCGCGCCGGATCGCACAAAACATTTGCCGTCGTGCAGGTATCTTTTGGCTGCTTCGTGGGTAGAATCATCGAAACGGTCAAGGATGCGTTTCGATTTAAAGTTTTCAGTTTATTTACAAAACTCGCATCGGGATTGGTTGACGCACTACGTCTCTCGAGGTATGATAGAAAAAGACACATTCACCGCTCATATCACCTAATTTCACCGTTTGAAGTACATTGATTACGGCATCAGATCGTGTTTTTTTCTCGGCCATCCCTGGCAATCAAAAAGCGCATCTGCCCGAATTTTGTCAAAAACGAGTCGGATCGATGAAATGCGCGTTGCGTAAAAAATCGATTTCTTTTGAAAATTCTTTTCATGTTGGAGGGCTTCTGATTGGATAGAGATGTTTTAGAGTCAAAAAGTTTGATGGATCTACGCGAAATTGCGAAGATGGCCGGACTTCGTTCGGTCACGAAATATCGCAAACAAGAGCTGATCGAGCTCCTTTCGGGGCAAAATGCGACGGACGCAGACAGCGTTTCCGCGCCGAACGAAGAAGCGCCGAAGCCTGCTGAAACGCGGGTCGAAGCGCCCCTTTCCGCTGCGCCTCGCAGCGCACCGCCCGCCACGATGGCGGCGCCGATTCAGCAAGCGATCAACGCACCCGCGCCGGACAACGATGTGATGCCGGGCAACGCGCCGGTCGCACCCCGCGTGCCCTTTACCCAGCGCCCCGCCACGCCGCCCCCATCCAACGCGACCGGCAA
Organism: Eubacteriales bacterium; assembly: GCA_031553675.1. Lineage (GTDB taxonomy): Bacteria > Bacillota > Clostridia > Christensenellales > CALWSW01 > JAVBLF01. The sequence goes on from JAVBLF010000059.1 coordinate 25,370, forward strand.
CTACCGCCCGCACACCCGCGGCTATCGCGCGAACGACAACACTGCGAACCAAGGCGGAAACTACACGTCGCCACGCGGCAATTACAATTACAATCAAAACAGTAACTATCATCAGCAAGGCGCACCCTACGGCCAAAACAACGCCTACGGACAGGGCAACTACCCCCAAAACGCGCCTTCCTACCAACCCAACCAGCCTTACAATTCCCCCGGCCAGGGCTACCAGCAGAACCAAAACTACGGATCCTACAACAACAATTACAACCGCGGATATACCTCGTCGCAGGGGAACTTCGGCGGCGGCAACCAATTCGGCGGCCAGTATGCCAACACGTCGGCGCCGCAAAACCAGGCGAACTTCAGCCGCGATGCGCAAACGCCCGGCGCTTACCCTGCCCACCGCGAAGAAGGGTATTACAACAAAGAGTTCGGCACCAGCAACCCGGCAGTTCCCGAGCTCCTCAGCGGCGGTGAATGTGGCGATGCCGAGGGCGTGCTCGAGATCCATCCGGACGGCTACGGCTTCTTGCGCAGCGAAAACTACCTGCCCGGCAACAAGGACGTCTACGTCTCGATCGCGCAAATTCGCCGCTTCAATCTGAAGACGGGGGACCTCGTCACCGGCAAGACGCGCCCGAGCCGCGAAGGTGAAAAATTCCTCGGCCTGCTCTACATCACGGCGATCAACGGCATGGATCCGGAGCAGATCTACCATCGCAAAAGCTTTGAAAAGCTCGTCCCGATCTACCCGGACAAACGCCTGACCCTCGAACGCGACGACATGCCCAAGGACTACGCCATCCGCCTGATCGACTTGATCGCGCCGATCGGTAAAGGCCAGCGCGCACTCGTCGTCGCGCCGCCCAAAGCAGGCAAGACGATACTGCTCAAAAAGATCGCCAACAGCATCTCCAAAAACCACCCCGAATGCACTCTGATCGTGCTGTTGATCGACGAGCGCCCCGAAGAAGTCACCGACATGCAGCGCTCGATCGACGGCGAGATCATTTATTCGACCTTCGATGAACTGCCCGAACACCACACCCGCGTCGCCGAAATGGTGCTCGAACGCGCCCAGCGCCTCGTCGAGTGCGGCCAGGACGTCGTCGTCCTCCTCGACTCGATCACCCGCCTCGCCCGCGCCTACAACCAGACCGTCCCGCCCAGCGGACGCACCCTTTCCGGCGGCTTGGATCCCAGCGCCCTCCACAAACCGAAACGGTTCTTCGGCGCCGCCCGCAACATCGAAGGCGGCGGCAGCCTGACGATCATCGCGACCGCCCTCGTCGAAACCGGCAGCCGCATGGACGACATCGTCTACGAGGAATTCAAAGGCACCGGCAACATGGAAGTCCATCTCGACCGCAAGATGAGCGAAAAACGCATCTTCCCCGCGATCGACATCGCGAAGTCCGGCACACGCCGCGAAGACCTCCTGCTCTCCCAGACCGAGCTCGACGGCATCGCCGCGATCCGCCGCCTCCTCAGCCGCGCCAACGCCCTGGAAAGCACCGAGCAAATGCTCGAAATGCTGTCCCAGTCGAAGACAAACGCCGACTTCCTCAAGAACTTCTCGGGCTGGGTCAAGATGTGGGAAGACAGTGGGTTTACGATCGTGAACAACTCGAGGTGACGCTAGGGTTTTTTCGCTTTTTTCTTTGACTTCTTTTCTTGTAAGAAAAGAAGCAAAAGAACTTCTGTACAACCCGTCAACTCCGTTTCCGGGTTGCTTGCCCCGAAATACCCGCCTGAATCAGGGCGGGTATTTCGATGTTTCGCGCTACAGGTTTGTGAGGTTGTTGCGCAAAGCTTCGACTGCATCTGGCAAAAAAAAACGCTGCGGCTGGTGTAGCGTGCAGCGTTTAGTGGAAGATCGGTTCGATAGCGAATCGTTTTGCTACGAGGGTTCTCAGTCTCTGCTTTCGTCGTAGCGTCGCACCTTGCCGACGAGTGTGATGCCCCATAGGCCGGCAACGCCAACCAGCGCATAGATAATCCGGCTCAGCATGGATGCGGGACCGAACATCGTCGCAACGAGGTCAAACTGAAACAGGCCGATTAGGCCCCAGTTCAGCGCGCCAATGATGACGAGTATCAAAGCCAAAATGTCCATCTCTTCAACTCCTTCCAGAAAGAATCGCAATTAGTATACCCAGTGCATGCGATTTTAGACAGCAAAGAGCGAAGCATTCGACATTTTCTCCTTTTTTCTCAGAAGATGTCGGTGCTGCGATGCCTTTCGACAATTCGTTTTACAATTCAGAATACATATGGCGCGGTTTACTGCGTTCTTTCCCCTCTTCGGGCAAGGACTCGATCTCGAGGCTGTCGAACGAAACCGCATCCATGAACTCCGCCCGCCGAAACACGGCGCGTCCACAGCGGTTCATGTCGATGACATGCTTGTCCAGCACGATGGGGCGCGACACGTCGAGCGCTTGGCAAGGCTTCGTCAGCGCGTCCTCCAAGTCCCCCGCCGTCCACTCCGCCCCTTGAAGCGCCCATTCGCACAAGTGATCCCGGACGATCTTGGTGTTTTTCCGTTCCACGATCCAAAGCTTCATCGAAATATCCTCCCCCAAAACATTGGCAGGACGCACGACGCGGCCTGCCAGAAACGATTCGCGAAAACAAGCGACGGCGTGGTGCGCGTTGAGCGCGCCATGCCGGGGTATACCGAAGTACCCCACAAATCGGAGATTTGGGGGGGTGCGTCGAAAGTTTTTGCGCAGCTTTTTTCAAAAAGCGCGTGCCCCCTCAAAGCTGCCCGCGCAGCACCCGAAGCGCGGCCTCGAGCTGGGTGTCCTGCGATTCTTCGAGGGCGGAAACCGGTACGTTTTGCTGCTCTTCGGGCAGCTCGACGACGAGGTCGGGCGCGATGCCGGTGCCGTGCAGGCTCCGGCCGTTGGGTGTGTAGTAGACGGCTGTCGTCAGCTTCACGTGGCCGTCGCCCGTCAGCATGGGGTAGACGGTCTGTACGATGCCTTTGCCGTAGGTCTGGGTGCCGACGAGTGTCGCCACCTGGTAGTCCTGGAGGGCGCCCGCAAGCACTTCACTCGCCGAGGCGCTGAAGCCGTTGACGAGCACGGCCATGGGCAGGTCGAGGGCGCCGGCGTGGGATTTGTACACTTCTTCCTTGCCGTCGCGGGTGCGCATGGTGAGCACGATGCCGTCGTTCAGGAGTTCGTCCGCGATGTCGACGACTTTTCCGAGGTCGCCGCCCGGGTTGCCGCGCAGGTCGATCAGGAGCGCTTTGGCGCCCGATTGCTTGGCTTGCGCGATCGCGGACCGGAAACCTTCGACGCAATCGCCGGTGAATTCGTCGATGCGCACATAAAAGACTTCGCCGTAGCTTTTCGTGTGGACGCGATGGGTCACGATCTCTTCGTTGTGGATGTCAAAGGTCAGCTTTTCCTCGCCCCGCATGACGGTGATTTGGTAGGGCTTCACGTCGAATGTGCCGATGCGCTTGACGAGGTCTTCGGTCGTCCAACCTTCGACGCTTTCGCCGTCGATCGCGAAAAAGGTGTCCTCGGTGCGAATGCCGGCGCGTTCGGCCGGCGAGTCTTCGTGCACGAACATGACGTAGATCGTTCCGTCGTCGCGCATGCCGATGCCGACGCCGATGCCGACGTACTTGCCCGACTGCTCGCTCATGATCCTTTCGTACTCTTCCGCCGTGTAATACGCGGCGTACTTGTCGTCTAGTGAGGCGAGCATGCCTTTGGCCGCGCTGTCGAACATGTGCTGGTCGTCGACCGCTTTGTAAAAGCTCCGATCGATGATCGTCGATACTTCGCCGATCTGGCGGAGCCGCCCGATCTGCGGGATCAAAAGGCCGAATTGGGAGGGTGAAAGGCCGGTAAACAATAACAAGCCCAAAAAAGTGCCCAGCATCAAAGTGATCAGCATGCAGAGCAGACAAGCCGCAACCGCTCTGTTTTTCGATATCATACAATGCCTCCGAGCGGACGGTCCGCTGCGTGTTGGAAGCGGATCGGTCCGGGATTCAAGATGCGCGATCGTTTGGCCCAACGCGCTGCGAGCCCGTTTCGTATCTCGCTTTTGCGGGACTTTTGCGTGTGGTTTTTGTCAGCGCAAAAACGCAAACAGGCTTTTATACACTATTCCGCGCGCGCCGTTTTTAGAGCAGCGCCGATCATTCGTCTTCGGGGATGTCGAAGAGGTCGATCGCGCCATGGGTGATGCTGGGGCGGGGTTTGGTCGACGCGACCGGTTTGCGGGTTGGATCGGCGGGTTGGGGCGGTGCGGCTTGGGCGCCGTGGGTCTTGGGCTTGGGGGTCGCGGGGGATGCTTTTTTGGTCGCCGCCGGTTTTTTGGTGCTTTGCTTCGCCTTTTTTTGCAGGTTCGCGAGGTCGGATAGCGCGTCGAGCTTGGGATCTTGGATCGCGAACACTTCTTCGATCAATGTCGCCTGCTCCTCGTTCGAGATCCCCCAATAGCTTTTCTTCCTGCTTTCGACGTATGCACCCGGAACGATATGGCAGTGGATCGCGTCGGGGCTGAGTCGGCTCGCGAAAAGCGCAAGCGAGCTGATCTGGCGGGTGTTGAGCTGGGTGTCCATGCGGTGGATCACGGTCTGGTAGAGGGCGGGAATCCTCGTCCATTGGCTCGTCTGGCGGAACTGATCGAAGAGGGCCAGCAGCATGCTTTGTTGGCGTTTGGCGCGTTCGACGTCGGTCGAGTCCTCGATCATGCGGCAATAATCGAGCACGCGTTGGCCGTCGAGGTGTTGGAGGCCGGGTTCGAGCGTGCGGCCGTTCACTTCGACGTCGATATCAACGTTGTAATCGACGCCGCCCATGGCGTTGACCAGTTCTTTGACAAAGGTCATATCAAATCCGATCGTGTCGTGGATCGGGATGTTACCGAAAAGTTTGGACACGGTTTTGGCGGCATATTCGTAGCCGCGCGTTTTGTTTTTCATGCCGCCTCCCATGCTGAAAGCGGCGTTGATCGCGTCGCGGTATTTGCGGTTGTAAATCTTGACGTAGCTGTCGCGCGGGATCGAGATCAGGTCGACGCGGCCGTTGTCGAAGTCCACCGAAACGAGCACCATGGCATCGGTGTAAAAGCGCTTTTGCTTGGCGCGTTCGGGGCTGTAGTCGATGCCGAGCAGCAGTAGGTTCAAACGCGATTTCATGAACGAGGGATCGCTCTGGCTTGCGAGGAGCTGCTCCGGGTTGATCGTGGGGGCAGGCGTCGGGTGGGGCTCGCTGTCCTCGACGATTGCTTCGGAGGTCTCGTCCTCTTCGATCCAGGGGTCGTCTTCAAAGGCGGCTTCTTCGCTCTCCCAGGCTTCATCTTCGGCATCGACGCCGTCGGGCGTCATGCGATCGTCGTCTGGAAGGGGTGTGCTGTCGGCGCGGAGTCCGGTGTCAAACGTGGTGGTAAACGCCGACATGGGGTTGCGGATGAGGGTGATCACATTGGCCGTAACGACGCCCAACCCGATCGTGAGCAGCGATAGGACGCCGATGAGGACAATGTTTCGCTTTTTTTTGCGCTTTCGGAGTTTTTCGATGCCCTGTTCGTCGGGCGGGTTTTCGTTCTCCGCAGCAGAACGCGCGTCGCTTGGTTTCTCACTCATAACTCTCCTCAATTTCCAATCCGGGGTTGCGAAGCATGGGACTGCCCAAACTGAGCGGTTCCATACTCGCCATCAATTGTCCATTCTCCAAAAACTGCACGCGCCGAACGCCGGGCAATTCGGTGAGCGTGTTGACGATCGCGTAGATAAACAGGCGTTTCTGGGAGTCTTCCCAGTCTTGCCAAGCGGAGGCGTGCCTGGCATCGAAGTTGACGACGGCACAATCGCGGCTGACAAAGGCGTCGGAAATCGCGTCCGAAGGCAGGCCGAGATCGGCTTCGTCGCAAAGGGCACGCAGGATCGCGGCGGGGTCTTCATAGGCGTTCTGCGGCAGGAAAACCTCGCAGCGGCGCAGGTAGTGGCCGTCGATGCGGCGTCCTTCGACGATCTGCGCGATCGGTTCTGCCAGATCCCTGCGGGTCAAGTAGGCGCCGTTATCGGTGGATTCTTCTGCGTTGCCGTCAAAGCTGACGCGGATCGCTTCGACGCCCGAGAGCGACAGGCTCATCATCGAGCTGACGACGGCCGCGCGCGACAGATCGCATGTGGCGCTGCCGGGGAAGACGACTTCGAGAACATTTTTGTAAGGGATGCGCTCCGACGTTGCCTCGTCCGTTTGCACGCCACTGTAGTCGATGTGGCTGAAGATCTCGGGTTTTTCGGCGCTGGTGACGATGCCCTGCAAGCGGGGATCGCTGGGGCCGGCGAGCAATTCGCGCGCGATCTCGTTTTGCGCATCGCTTTCGCTGCGGATCTCGACGGGGCGCGTTTCGCAAAGCAGGTAGCGGCCTGACGCGTCGGGGAAGTAGAGCGTGATGTCGAGCGTCCGCGGAAACCAAGCGCCGGACGCCGAGAGCTGTTCGATCTGCTCGTAGTATTCCTTGGGGGTGCCGTCGAAACGCCGCATCGCACCAAGGGAGTACTCGTAGTAGGTCATGGCCTGGCCGTTGTAGAAGATATCGACGTATTCGATGCCCAGGAGGTCGATCAGCGTGTTGGCGATCGGGACGCGGGCTTGGATGGCGGCGCTCAGATCGACGCTGCCTTCGAGGTCGACCACGGCGGTCTTGCCCGACACGACGATGCGCTTGAGCGAAACGCCCGCACGGCTTGCGACGAAAGGAAGCTCGATGCCCTCATCCCGCGCGCCGTCGAGCAACTCTTCGATCGCGGCCTGGGCGCGGGAGCGTCCGGGGGAAAGGGTCACTTCGCGGTACTCGATCACAAGGCCGACATCGTTGCGGTAGTAGTAGAGGGGCAGGCGGACGGGCATTTCGCGTGGTTGCTGGAGCCAATCGACTTCGAGCGCGACGGGCGGCAGGGCGCTGTGTTCGGCGCTATCGGGTTTCTGGCAAGACGAAAGCGCGATCGCCAACGCGAACAAAACGCCGAGCAGCGCTGCCGTCTTGCGCATGGGATCGCCTCCTTTGCCGCCTTATTGTCTGTCGGGGATCTCGATCAGCCGGTTGAGGGCTTCGAGCGATACTTTCCAGGTTTCGTTTTCACGGCTCATCTTGACGGGGATGCCGGCGCGGCTCGACTCGTGGCCATCGTCGTGCAGGTAATGCAGGTCGATCCGGAAGAGTTCTTCGGCGCCGTCGCTCCTTCCGGCGACCTCCCAATCGATGATCCGATACGGAAGGTTTTCCCAGTTTTTGCGGAGTGTCTCGGCGCCGCTCGACGAGAGATCGACGCCTGCGTCGGTGGCGAGCATGCGCGCAAGCGCTTGCCAGTCGCGGTTTTTGGCCGCATCCAGAGCGCTTTCGAGCGCACGCTGCGCATCCATGACGACTTCGTTTGTGAAGCCGAGGGCCGGCAGCGGGCGATCGCCGTTCGCGTTGTCGGTGTCGAAACCGAAGTCACTGCGTTTGGGCGGCGCGCCGTTGACGTAGATCTGCACGCGGGCATAGCGGCCGCAGTCGATGGCAGTGTTGGCGATCGACTGGGCGGTCAAGCGGAGTTTGGCGTCGATCGCGCGGTCGCTGGGGTTGTTGATCGGGCGAAAGAGGATGGTGTCGCTGAAGTCGAGGTAGAGCGTATCGCCCTGGGCTTCAGTGGAGAGCAGCTCGATGTTTTTGCCGATCAACGCGGAGAGTCCGTGACTTTGCGGGCCCTCGATCAGGCGCGCGACGGCGGCGGCTTCGATGCTTTCCCCCGCAGGCACATCGACCTGCCGATGCTCGGCGGCGAGGTAAGGCGTGTCGCCCTGTCGGAAGTATAGCGTCATCCAAACGGCTTGCCGTCGGCCGCCCGATACGATGGGCACGAATTGCGGCACGCTAGGATCGCGTTGGGATTCACGGATCTTAAAGCGATCGGAAAACTGCAAGAGGTACATGACGCCCACGAGGCAGACCAACAAAAACGCGCTGAAGAGGAGCACGGTCCGCACGAGGCTGCGTTGCCTTTTGGCGGCGCGAATGCGCTTGTCATTCGCCACGGGCGTCTCCCCTTTCGTGCTTTTTGTCGCCGACCGGAAGGCGCAGCGTGAAGGTGCTGCCTTCGCCTTCCGCGCTGACGAGTTCGATGCGGCCATTGTGCAGCTTGACGACGCCGTCGACGATCGAGAGGCCGAGGCCGGTGCCGCCGGTCTGGCGGGAGCGGGCTTTGTCGACCCGATAGAAGCGGTCGAAGACGTGCGCTTGATCGGCTTCGGGGATGCCGATGCCGTCGTCAGCGATGATCGCGATCGCCTCCTGGCCTTCGCGATGGCAGCTCACCCGGACGTGGCCGCCGGCGTCGGAGTATTTGATGGCGTTGTCGGTCAGGTTGAAGATCGCTTGGTTCAGCTTGATCGGGTCGGCGTAGAGCGGCGCGGATTCGAGTGAACCTTCGAGCGTGACGCCGCGTTTTTTCGCGATCGGTTGGAGGCGATGGAGCACATCGGCACAGATCGCCTTGAGGTCGCTGCGCTCGGGGCGGAGCTCGGCTGCGTGCTTGTCCACCTGGACGAGGTGGAGCAGATCGCTGATCACGACGTTGAGGCGGTCGATCTCCTGGTTGACGTCCCCGAGGAAGTCGCGCGCGACGTTTTCATCGAAATGCTCCTGGTAGAGCAGGGATTCGATCAGGATTTTCATGGTGGCGAGGGGCGTTTTGATCTCGTGGGACGCGTTCGAGATGAACTCGCTGCGGAAGCGCTCGGTGTTTTCGAGGCGCTCGCTCATGTCGTTGAAGGTGCGGCCGAGCTCGGCGAACTCGCCCTTGCCGTGGACAGCGACGCGGAGCTTGAATTCGCCGCGCCCCATGCGGCGTATGATCTGGGTCAGTTCGACGATGGGCTTCGTGATCGAGCGGGCGAGCAAAAGGCTGGCGAGTAGCATCGAGAGCAAGACGATCACGAGGATCAGGGTCATCTGCGCGCGGATGCGGTCGATTTCGTCCATGACGTCGTGGAAGTGGGACGAAAAGAGCACGGCCCCGACGATCTGGCCGTCGTGATCGATGGCGCGAACCGAGTAGACCCACCAGTCTTCGGGTTGCGAGATGCGGGCCCAAAGGCGATCGAGCCAACCGGCGTCTGCGGGGGGTGTGCCGGGGAACTTGTGAAAGGCCTGGACGTCGTAATTGCCGTCGGCCAAGACGCCTGCGATCTCGTCGATTTCCTGTCGCGTGCCAAGGTATTGGAGTCCGGTATCGATCTGCACGACGCCCTGACGGTCGAGTACGAGCAGGCGGTGGTTTTGCGTATCGACGCTGTCCATGGCGACGCGGTAGAGTCCGTCGCCGTCGTTATCGAGATAGAGCGGCGTCAGGCGGTCTGCGATGCGGTTGAGTTGGGTGAGCTGTTCGCCGAGTCTCTGGTTGATCAGGAAGGTTTCGACGATCTGCGTAACCCAAAAAAACACGATGCCAAAGCCAATCACCGAAATGATGAGGTAGCTCAACATCATGCGAAGTCGTATGGTGTTCGGTTTTCGATTGCGTTGCAAACCCATCACCCGGCGTTTTTGGGATCGATGCCCATCGAAGCCAGATTTTGGCGACGAAGGGATGGCTCCCTTTTGTGACCAAACCCGCGCAAGAACGCGGGAATCGGATGCGGAATCGCACCGATTCCGCACGCTTCCATTATATCATACATCCCGAACGAACGGTAGAGACTCCCAAGTCCTTCGATCACTTGCGGACGGGGTAAAGCACGCAATCCTGCATGGCTTCGTTGAGCGCTTCGGGATCGGCGAGGGCCTGGATGTTGTACTGGTCGGCCTGAAGGCCGAACACGCTGCGGACGTAGACCTTGCGGCCACCCAGCTTGTCGAAGATCGGCTTGCCGTCGCGGGCGCGGGTTTCGAGGCACTGCGAGACGGTCTTGCTGCATTCGACGAGCCAGTTTTCACAGGCGCTATTCGTAAAGGAACGTAGCAAGGCTTTGCGGATCTTGAGCGCGACGCTCTCTTCGGACAGGACGCGGCCCTGTCCGCGGCAGTAGGGGCAGTTCGTCTGGAGGGTTGCGCTCAGGCTGCGGCGCACTTTTTTGCGCGTCATCTCGACGAGGCCGAGGCCGGTCATGCCGACGACGTTCGACTTCGTGCGATCGTGCTTGAGTTCGTTTTGGAGGGTGGTGAGCAGTTTTTGCTTGTCGGGCTCGAATTCGAGGTCGATGAAGTCGATCACAATGATGCCGCCGATGTCGCGCAGACGCAATTGGCGGGCGATTTCTGCGGCGGCCTCGAGGTTTGTGTTGAGCAAAGTGCTTTGGAGGTTGTCGGTGCCGACGTACTTGCCCGTGTTGACGTCGATCACGGTGAGGGCTTCGGTCTGGTCGATGACGAGGTAGCCGCCACTCTTGAGCCAGACGCGGCGCCCGAGCAACTTGTCGATGCGGCTTTCGAGTTCGTAGCGGTCGAAGAGATCGTCCTCGCCCTGGTAGAGTTCAACGCGGTCGATGAATTCCGGCGAGAGCATGCCCGCGACGGTCTTAACGCGTTCGAGCGCCTGTAGGTCGTTGATGACCAGGCGTTTGACATCGAAGGAGAAGAGGTCGCGAATGATGCGAAACAAGAGGGCCTCTTCGCTGTGGACGACGGCAGGCGCGGGGATGGTTTGGGCGCGCTTTTTGGTCGTCTCCCAGAGGCGGGCCAGGAAAGCGAGGTCGTGGGCGAATTCTTCTTCGCTTTTGCCCTCGGCGGCGGTGCGGACGATCACGCCCATGCCTTCGGGCTTGTGGCGTTCGATGATGTCGCGCAGGCGGGCGCGTTCGTCCTCGTCGTCGATGCGCCGCGACACGCCGATGTAATTGACGGTGGGCATCAAAACGAGGTTGCGGCCCGGAAGCGTGATGTTCGTCGTGACGCGGGCGCCCTTGCTGCCGACGGGTTCTTTGAGGATTTGCAGCATGATCTGCTGGCCGGGCTTGACGATGTCCTTGATGTTGGCAGGGATGATGGGTTTGTCGGTTTGATCGGGAAACTCAAGGTCGCTCTTGTCGGCGAGGATGTCGCCTGCATAGAGAAAGGCGTTCTTTTCGAGTCCGATATCGACAAAAGCCGCCTGCATGCCGGGGAGAACGTTCTGAACCTTGCCGACGTAGATGTTGCCGACCAGGCGCTCGCCACCGCGACGCTCGATGTAGAGCTCGGCGAGGTCGCCGTTTTCGAGCAGCGCGACGCGGGTCTGGTGGACGTTGACGTCGACGACGATCTCCTTGAGCATGGGGGCTTTGCTGTGTTCTGCGCTCATTTCTTTCCAATTCCGTTCGTAAGGGATACGCGCTTTTTGAAAAAAGCTGCGCAAAAACGTTCATATGGGTCGCTTTTGTCCGTCACTGCCGTGACGGACAAATCGGAGGATACTCTAGTTTCGGCATGTCGTGGGGTTTGCGCACCACAGGGGAGCGCGTTCTTCGCCGTTTTGGATCCAAAACGCGGTGCGTAGAATTTCGTGGTGACGGGCAGGGTCGGCGTCCAGGCATTCCGTGAGCTTGGGGAGGAGCAATTCGGGGTTGAGGGCGCCGCTCGGCGCGTGCACGAGGCGGCCACGCACTTCGACCGCGTCGCCTATGCAAGATGCGACGTCGAGCGATGCGATGAACGCGCGGAGATCGACCTCTTTGGGTCCGGCCTTGCCTTTTTTGACGGCCAGGATGGGCGCGGCGAGCAAGCTTTCGAGCCGATCGCGGGCGTCGGTTTCGGCGATGGGAAGGGATAGGGACAGCGTAAAGAGATAGTCGGCGTAAGCTGTGATCGACATGAGCGCCGGATAGCGGTCCTCGACAGCGTGCGCTTCCATGAGCGTCAAACCGGGCGGCATCTGCGGGGCGAGCGCATCGAAAAAGACCGTTTCGCTCACGTCGCTACAGAGCGCGACGTCCATCCATTCGGCTTCGCTCGCGAGACCGACGCTGGCCGCCGAAGCGAATGCGATCACCTGATGCGGGTTGAAGCCGCTGGAGTATTTGACGGGCAGGCCGGAGCGGCGGATGGCGCGTTGCACGGCGCGCAGCAGGTCGAGTTGCGAGACGTAGCGGGCGGGGCCGGTCTTGGCAAATTTTGCGATCATGCGCATGGGTCGTTCTCCCTTGGCGAAGCGTGTGCCGCGCAATGGTTTAGCAGGCTTGTCCGATCGAAACAGGCGTTACACCCCTTGCGACAATCGCGCGTCGTCGTGGCGGCGAGGGCGCGTTCGCGTTCCTTCCAGAGGTAGTCAGGGTCGACGCGGGTGTCGATGTGTTCGAAGGGCCAGTGGAAATCGCGTGCGCGCGGCGCGTAGGCGATGGCTTCGGGATCGACGCCGCAGGCTTCGAAGGCGGCCATCCAGCGTTCGAAGGAGAAGTGTTCCGACCACGCGTCGAACTTGCAGCCCAATCGCCAGGCGTTTTCGAGGACGTCGGCGAGGGCGCGGCCGCCTTTGGCAAAGACGGCTTCGAGGAAGCTCGTTTCCGGATCGTGGTAGTGGAATTCGATGCCGCGCATGCCCTTGAAGCGGTCTTTGAGGTAGCGCTGTTTGCGGCGAAGTTCTTCGCGATCGCATTGGGCTTCCCACTGAAAGGGCGTGGCGGGCTTGGGGACAAAGGATGAGGCGCTGACGCTGATGCGGAGTCCTTTGTTGCGTTTGTCTTTCGGGACGGCGAAGTAAGCGCCGGCGACTTTTTTCGCGAGATCGACGATGCCGTCGAGGTCTTCGTCGGTTTCGGTGGGCAGGCCGATCATGAAGTAGAGCTTCACGCTGTTCCAGCCGCTGTGGAAGGCGTCGGATACGCTTCGGATCAGGTCGTCTTCGGTGACGCCCTTGTTGATCGCGTCGCGCAGGCGTTGGGAGCCGGCTTCGGGGGCAAAGGTGAGTGAACCTTTGCGGCCTGTGCTGAGTTTTTCGGCGGTGTCCTTCGCAAAGGAATCGATGCGAAGGGAGGGAAGCTGGAGCGACACGCGGTGGGCCGCGCATTCGTCGGCCAGCGCGTCGATCAGTGTGCCGAGGTGGGGATAGTCGCCCGAGCTGAGCGAGGTGAGGGAGAGTTCCTCATAACCGGAATGTTGCATGGACGCGCGGGCTTGTGCGGTCAGGGTTTCGACGCTGCGTTCGCGGACGGGACGGTAGAGAAAGCCCGCCTGGCAAAAGCGACAACCGCGCGTGCAGCCTCGGAAGATTTCGAGCATGACGCGATCGTGGACGGCGGCGACGTAGGGAACGACAGGTGCCGTCGGAAAGTAGGCGTGTTCGAAGTCGTCGACGATGCGGCGCGCGACTTTTGGGGGCGTGTTGTCCTGGGGCGTGAGCGCGGCAGACACGCCGCTTGCATCGCGGGTTTCGTCGTAAAGCGACGGGACGTAACAACCTTCGATTTGGGCCGCGGCGCGCAAAAAGGCGGCGCGATCGGCGCCGGACGATTTCCAATGGGTGTGGCAATCGAGCAGCTCGGGGAGGGATTCTTCGCCGTCGCCGATCAGGAAGAGATCGACGAAGGGGGCGAGCGGCTCGGGGTTGACGGCGCAAGGCCCACCGCACGCGATGAAGGGCATGTCCCCCGTGCGATCGGCGCCTCGGAGGGGAAGACCCGCGAGATCGAGCATGTTGAGCAGGTTGGTGTAGCTCATCTCGTATTGAAGGGTGAAACCCACGATGTCGAACGCGGCGAGTGGGCAGCGCGATTCAAGGCTGTAGAGGGGGATTTGCGCGTTTCTGAGGGCGGCTTCCATGTCCGGCCAGGGCGCAAAGCAGCGTTCGCATTGGGTCTCCGGGCGTTCGTTGACGAGGCCGTAGAGGATGCGGCTCCCGAGGTGGGACATGCCGACCTCGTAGTTGTCGGGGAAGCAGAGGCAAAAGCGCTGCGAAACGGATGCGGGATCTTTGACGACGCTGCCCAGTTCGCCGCCGACGTAGCGTGCGGGCTTTTCGACCCCGCGCAGTAGGGGGGCGAGGATCTCGTCGTCGATCTGGGTGATGTGCAAACGAATGGCCTCCTTTGGCATGCCAGAAGCGCCGCGGCGAGCGACGCTTCTCCATCGTTGTCGTAACAGAATTGGTATCAGTGTAACATGAATGCGGCATTTGGGTCAATGGAGCAAGTCGCGAAGGCGGACTTCGCTGCCGCACCGTGCCATGCCGTGAAGAAGGTCGCCCTCGGCGAGCGTTCCGCGCAGATGGAGGTCGTCGTCGACGACGGCGATCAAGCTGGCAGACTCCAGATTTTTGAGCGCGTCGCGGGCGGAAGAGGCTTCGTGCACGGCGACGGTGTCGAGGCGCATGGAGCCGCGGCTCCGGATCTGGCTTTGGCGTTGGTAGACGCGGGTGGCGGCGGCGTAACCGCTGGCCTTTTGTTCGCGCAGACTGCCCGCGAGTACAAAAGCGCCCATGCAGGTCATCGAAGCGTTAAAAAAGCCGAGCGCGAGGCTGTAGATGGAGAAAGCGAGCAAGAGGACGCCGATCGCGACGCCGATGCCCGCGCTGAGCGTGCGGGCGAAGACGGGTGTGCCGAGGCGGGTCAGGCCAGCGCGCAGCATCCGCCCACCGTCGAGCGGAAGGGCGGGAAGACAATTGACGGCGGCGAGCAGCAAAGAAGCGCCGACAAAGGGCGCGATGGCGCGCAAGCCGGGAAGGAAGGCGATCAGTCCAGCGGCGAGCGTGGCGGACGCGACGCTTGCCACGGGTCCGGCGGCGGCGACAGCAAGTTCAGAGAGACCGGCCAACGGTCGGTCTAGCGTCATCGCGGCGCCATAGGGGTAGACCGTGAGTCCTTCCACGCGGTAGCCCATGCTTCTGGCGGCGAGACAATGGCCCATTTCGTGAGGGAGGAGCGCGAGGAAGGTCCAGAGCACAAACGATTGGCCGCACAGAAACGAGGCGGCGAGGATGGCCAGCATCGTCCAGGGGAAGCGGACTTCGACGGCGTTCCAATGGAGGGTCATCGTGTGCGTTCAGCGCGCGTCCGACCCCGCGCCGCCAAAGAGCGGCGTGGGATCGACGGAAGCGCCCCGTTCAAGCAGACCGAAGAAGATCGAGCCGTCCGCGGCAGACGAGCCGAGGACATCGCCCCGCTTGACGGGCTGCCCTTCCTCGACCAGCAGAGCGGACATGGCGCCGCAGCGGGAGATGCGGCCGTCGCCGTGATCGATCTCGAGAAAAAAGCCGCCTTCATCCTTGCTAGCCAGTTTGACGACGCCGTCCGCCGCCGCGAGGACGTCGCATTTGGGTTGTGCGAGAAGCTCAATGCTGCCCCCCGCTTCGTCGTAAGCGCTCTTCAACACAGCCCCCTCCATCGGGAGGGCGAGATCGCTCTTCGACATGCCGAACACTTCCGAGATGCCGCTGGAGACGAATTTCAGCTTGCCAAGCGCTTCGTCGAGCGGGACGTCGCTCTGCATGACTTGGCGAACTTCCCGCCAAGTGTCGCTGAGCACGGTTGTGCCCGAGAGCGACACGACGAGCAGCAGCGCGCAGGCAACGAGGGCCAGGCCCATGACGCCCAGAAGGGACGAGCTTTCCTCGCCAGCATCGCGGATCTCGCGGCGGGATCGCATGCCCTCGCGATCGCGTTCGATCCGGCGCGCGGGCAGTTTGCGGTCGTCGCGCCATACGACGAGATCGCGCCGCGTATCGCCGCGCTTACCCTCCATGCTTTGGGTGACAAATTCCGTCGTGTCGAGTTTGGTCCAATCCGTCATCGCCCTACCTCCTCCAAAATGATCGCAAAGCTCAGCACTTAATATATATGGCAAGGGAAGGGCATCCATGACAAGCGGGTGGGCACGCGCAAAAAAAGCAAAATGGTTTCGATCGTTTTTTCGTGACCGAACAAAAATTTCGTGATATGATATTCGAGTATTTTGATATGCAGAAGGAACGATGATACGCATGGACGAACGATGGCCAAGCGAAGAGAGAAAGGTCGTTTTGTCGATCGCTATGAGCCTCGATGGCTTTGTCGCAGATGCGCGCGGCGGCGTCGGCTGGCTGTGCGGCCACGGCGAAACGGATGAGATAGATCCCTATTTTAGTGCATTTTACGATCGTGTGGACACGATCCTGATGGGGCGAGTCAGCTACGAGCAGATCACGCGCGAATTGTCGCCACACGCGTGGGCATACGAAGGCAAAGCCTGCTACGTCGCGACAACCAAGCCCTTGCCGCCCGACGAAAACGTAACCCTAATCCGCGGGAATCTCACGCCTTTTTTGCACGACTTGCGGCAGCAGCGCGGGGACGTGATATGGGTTCTCGGCGGGGCGATACTTGCGCGCGAATGCCTCGAGGCCGACCTTCTCGACGAAGTGATCCTCTCCCTCGTGCCGATCGTACTCGGAAGTGGAATACCGCTCTTTGGGGGTGAATTGACCCGAAAGCGCTTCCGTCTCCTCGAAACGAGCGTGCACGATGGCGTGGTGACCCTTCGGTACGGACGCTTTTGATTGCGGGGTCTTTGTGTTTCAATCGATTCATCGGTGATGTGCGCAGGGCGCGGCTTACTTGGGGAGCTTTTCGCCGCAATAGGGGCAAAAAGACGATTTTCGTTTGTTTCGGAGCGCTTCGCGCTGTTCGGACATGAACTCGGTGAAGCCGGCCGAGAGGATACCGGTGGGGATGGCGACCATCGCGACGCCCAAGAAAGTGATGAGGATGCTGGCGGCTCGTCCGGCGATCGTGATCGGATACGCATCTCCATAACCGACGGTCAGCAGCGCCGACGTCGCCCACCACAGGCCGGAAAACGCGTTGCGAAAGACATCGGGTTGGGCTTCGTGTTCGAAGCCATACATGACGAGTGACGACATGAGCATAATGACGAAAATGATCAGCATCGATGAGAGAAGCTGGTTCTTTTTTCGTCGCATGACGATCGCGATCGTCGATACGGCGTCGGAGTAGACGTTGGCCTGAAAGAGCCGCAGTATGCGCGCCACGCGGAAGATCCGGAAGGCGACGACGCCCTTCGGGAAAAAGAACGGCAAAAAGAAAGGCACGATCGACAGCACTTCGACGACGCCGCTAAACGAGCTCAGGTAGCGAAGGGCCGATTCGACGCGCCCTTTTCCATAGAGAAAATCGGCGGTCCAAAGGCGGAGCGCCAATTCGACCGTGAAAAAACCGACCGTAACGGCTTCGACGCGGATCAACAGTGGCTGATACGGGATCAGTTCATCGAAGGTAAAGCAAACCGCGATGACGATGTTCAGCAGGATCAGGAGCACGATGAACACGTCGAACAGACGGCTGATGAAGTCCCGCTTTCCGCCGATTTGAATGATCTCGAATACCCGTTCGCGGAAAAGTCGATTCCGATTCATAGCAAAACCAATCCCGATCCAATCCTAGGTGTGCTTCGATGCCAACCCAATTATAACACAATCGCATACCATGGACGCATCATGGGAATTTTTGCGGCGCGCGCGCGCATTTTTTCTTGTGACACGAGACAAACTATGCCAATCGCAGTCGATCTTGGTATATCAAGCGAGGAGGAATGTCCTATGGATCAACATATGATGCGGGGCTTGAAGACATTTGGGGGATGGGTCTGTTTGCTGCTCTTGTTTTCCTGGATGGCGGTGCCGCCGGCACAGGCGGCGCAACTGACCGCACTGGTCGATAGCATCGAAATCGTCAAGGAGAGCGGTGGAACAGGTCCCTTCGTCTCGACGGACACGATGCGCATCGTCGTGCGTTGGACAGCGAAAAGTGCGCTTTATTCGGGCGATTCGTTCGCCATCCGCCTGCCGGCCGACATGACGGGGTTTACGGGTAGCTTCCCCCTGACGACGGATACGGGCGAAATGGCGGGCGTCTGCAACGTCAGTTCGCAGCAGGCGGTTTGTACGTTCAATGCCTATGTGCAAGGGCGTTCGGGTGTCGGTGGCACCCTGCGTTTCGATGCCAGGCTGTCGAGTACGAGGTTCGACACGACACACACCGAGCTTCTCGAATTCAACGCGTCGGGCCATGCGTTTCAGGTGCCGGTCAGCCTGGCGCAGTCGGGCAGCTACAACCCCGACCCGGTCGTGAAGTGGGGGTACTACAACGACGCGTCGAAAACGATCACATGGAACGTTTCGATCGACCGCGCCCACCAGCGGCTGGACGACGTCTCCATACGCGACACGATCGGACCAGGGCAGAAGATCCTGACGAACACGATCCGCGTCGGCTATTACCAGACGTCGGGGCGGGGGGATCGCGTGACTTCGACCCTGATCCCGCTGAGTGGGTCGGACTACCGAATCCTCAACGCGAACGAACAAGGATTTGAGGTTCACTTTTTCATCCCGCTGAATGCGAACGGCGAAAACTACAATTACGACATCGTCTACGAGGCGAGCCTGACCGATCCGAACCAGACACAGTGGAAAAACGATGTCATGCTCCATTCCACGCAAATTGCCGACTACAGCATGAGCACGACCGAGATCAAATACAGTGGCAGCGGGGACATTTACGGTGACGAAACCCACTATCCGGAGACCCCCTACCCCGTTCGCGTCCTCTCCCCCACCGATCCGAGCAGTCCGTCCGGCTATGTGCCCAACGCGATTTATCGTTATGCGGAGAACAACGAGGTACCCATGCCTTTGACGGGCGTCATGTCGAAATTGCCGCTCGCAATGCTGGCTATGACGATCGCCGCAACCGGTGCAACCCTCATCTTCCGCTCCAAACGCTGAAGCAGATCGAAATGATTCCATGCAAAAAAGTGGCCTAAGGCCACTTTTTGTTTGGGATTCCCAAGGGGCTTGCTCCTTGGGCGGGGCTAGGGGCAGAGCCCCAAAGGAAGCCCCTTACAAGCTAAACCTTCGAATGATTCCCTCGGACATCATATCGGCCATGCGGAGGGCCTGTTGTTCGATGGCGTCGTAGATCTGTATGTCCGAAGCGTATTGGCCCGACAGGCGCAGCGCCGCTTCTCGTTCGGTGATCTGGAGGTGTTCGTAGAGCATGCGCCTCCAGGCGTTTTCCTGCCAAAGCGGATTGAGCGACGCGAGCGCGCGTGACATGTCGTCGGCGTTGCGGTACCAGGCGCGGCGGGCTTCGTCGGCCAGGCGCATCTGTTTGTCCTTGAGGGCGCCGACAAGATCGGCACCGATCTTCAGGTGTTCTTCCAGGAGTGTTCGAACGGTTGAAGCGGCCTCGTCGCCGTAGAATTGTCCGATCGCTTGCGCGAAGTCTTTGGGGTTTCGGAGCAGCCTTTGGGTGACGAGCGCGAGATCGGGCGCGTCGGCTGCCTTGGAGAGGATGAAGGAGCGCGTCCACTGGACATGCTGCTCCCACAGCGTGCGGAACGCGTTGCTCCATTTCAGTGCGAGCGCAGAAAGCCCGCGCTGTGGAACTTGTCGTCGGTTCATGGGTGGCCTCCTCGAAATGTGCTGTGATAGTCTATTCCGAGGGGCCACCCCTTGTCACCTAATGTCGTTTAGTTTGCAATGGGTTTTCGCAGGATGAGCTGTTGCTTGTGGATGTCAAAGGCTTCGTGGAGCTTTTGGAGGGCCTTTTTCTCGATCCGCGATACCTCGCGCGTCGCCTAATGCAAAGCGGTCGGTTTTGTGTCGCGCGGCGGATGGATCGGGCGGTTGGAAGCGAAAGGCGATGCGGATCCGTTTGTCTTCGCTGATCTCGATGCGATCAATCAAGCTTGCGAGTAGCGCGCGGTTCTCCCCCGCCCCTTCCCAAAAGCGCCGCGTGAGGTCGGAAGCCCTTTGTAAGAGTTCGTGTTCGTCGGGCTGTGGCGCTTTGTACTCGGATACGTCGGATTGCAGACGCGCGCGCTCGCGAATGGCTTTGTTGTACAGGCGTTGAAAATCCGCTTCTTCGAGCCCTCCTGCCAGTTTGTCGGCATAGATTCGGTCGATCGTCTGTTCGATCGAATCTATGCGCTGGTGTATGTCAGGGACGTCGCGCACGTTCGCGCGGCTTTGAAGGGCTTGAAGTGCGCAGGTTTCGAAATCGAAAGAACGGGCGCAGGCTTGGAAGATAGGTGCAAGCTGATCGGAAATGGCGCGGGCGACGGCATCGACGCGCATGCAATGGCTGGTGCAGAGGCCTTCCCGGGGAAAGCGCTGGTAGCTGCGGCACAGAAAGTAGAGTGTCGAGCCGGAACTGGCGAGCGTGCGCGCCACAACGCCGAGTGGGTGGCCGCATTCAGAGCAGAAGACGAGGCCTTTCAAGGGGTGATCGTGTTTGCGCGACCGGGTTCGTCGGCGGCTTTCGATCTGGCGCTGCACTTGCTCGAAGGCGCTTCGTTCGACGAGCGGCGGATGGGTGTGCTCGACGATCGTCCACTCTTCGGGGGGGAGTCGGCGGCTTTT
>JAVBLF010000084.1:0-66453 GCA_031553675.1 Eubacteriales bacterium
CGATCGCCATGGCGCGCAACGGCGGCATCGGCATCATCCACAAGAACCTCACCGTCGAGGAGCAGGCCGGGCAGGTCGATAAGGTCAAACGCAGCGAACACGGCGTCATCGTCGATCCCTTCTACCTCTCGCCCGACCACCTCGTCTCCGACGCTTTGCGCTTGATGGAGCGCTACCGCATCTCGGGCGTGCCGCTCACTGTCGATGGCAAACTCGTCGGCATACTGACCAACCGCGATCTGCGCTTTGAGACGAACGAGTCGCGCCCGATCAAGGAAGTGATGACGAGCGAACGTCTCGTCACCGCGCCCGAAGGCACCACGCTCGACGAAGCCAAAGCCATCCTCGCCCAGCACCGCATCGAGAAGCTCCCCATCGTCGACAAAAACTTTAACCTCAAGGGCCTGATCACGATCAAAGACATCGAAAAGGCCATCCAGTACCCCCACTCCGCCAAGGACAGCAACGGACGCTTGCTCGTGGGCGCGGCCGTCGGCACCTCGAAAGACACCTTCGACCGCATCGAAGCGCTGATCGCCGCCAAGGTTGACATCGTCGCCGTCGACACCGCACACGGCCACAACCTCGGCGTCATCAAGATGGTCAAGCGCATCCGTGAAGCCTTCCCCGCGCTCCAGATCATGGCGGGCAACATCGCGACGACCGAGGCAGCCGAAGCCCTGATCGAAGCCGGTGCGAGCTGCCTCAAAGTCGGCATCGGCCCGGGCTCGATCTGCACAACGCGCGTCGTCGCGGGCATCGGCGTCCCCCAGATCACCGCGATCTACGATTGCGCCCAGGCTGCCAGCGCGCACGGCATCCCGATCGTCGCCGACGGCGGCATCAAATACTCGGGCGACATCGTCAAGGCGATAGCGGCGGGCGCTTCCGCCGTTATGATGGGCAGTCTCCTCGCCGGAACGAAGGAAAGCCCCGGCGAAACCGAGATCTACCAGGGCCGCCAGTTCAAGGTCTACCGCGGCATGGGTTCGATCGCGGCCATGGCCAAGGGTTCCAAGGATCGCTACTTCCAGGAAGACGCCATCAAGCTCGTCCCCGAAGGCGTCGAAGGGCGCGTTCCCTTCAAAGGGCCACTCGCCGACACCCTCTACCAGATGGAGGGCGGCCTCCGCTCCGGCATGGGCTACTGCGGCACGCCAACCATCGAAGCGCTCCGCCTGAATGGCCGATTCATGCGCATCACCGGCGCTGGTCTCATCGAGAGCCACCCGCACGACATCAACATCACAAAAGAAGCCCCCAATTACTCCGTCCGATAAAAAAACTTCGCGTTTCCAAGTGGCCGAAAGGCCACTTTTCGCGTGGGCCTCACCAACTTCACCCCAATTCACAGTCCGACGGTTGTCAAGCGGTCGCTTTTTCTGTATGATAGTGCATAGGATAATGGTGCTTCTTGGAATGAGGAAAACCCACCCGTAAGGGCATCACAAAGGGGTAACGCGATGAAGACATTGTACCTCGACTGCGCGAGCGGCATCAGCGGCGACATGACGCTGGGTGCCCTGCTGGATCTCGGCGCGAACGAAGGCGTACTGAAAAAGGCGCTTAACAGCCTTCCTTGTGCGAACGAGTTCCGCGTGCTCGTGCAGAAGACGCAGAAATATGGCTTGACCGGCACACACGTCAAAGTGCGACTCGTGGCCCATCCCACGCGCCCGCGCACGGGGTTTCGCGACCTCGGCGAAAGCGAGGAATGCGATGCCACGCCCAGCTTCCCTCCCGCGTGCGAGGGGAGCTTTTCGGACGGCGCCGGCTTTTCCCACGACCACGACCACGGGTTTGCGCACGGCCATGATCACTCCCACGATCACGATCACCCCCACGACCATCCGCATGACAACGGCCACGCGAGCGGCCTGTGGGAGGATCCGGTTTACGGACAAGCCCCCATTCCCGCGCCCGTCTCGGAAGAGGGAGAAGCGCATCAGAACTTCTTGCCGCCGCGCATTGGCTATACCGCCATACTCGCCCAGATCGACCGCAGCGCGATGAGCCCTTATGCCAAATCCAAAGCAAAGTCGATACTCGAAAAGCTCGCCCTGGCCGAATCCCACGTCCACGGCGTCGACATCGAAGAGGTTCACTTCCACGAGATCGGGGCCGTCGATACGATCGTCGACATTTGCGGCGCCGTCGTGCTGCTCGAAAATCTCGACGTAGGGCGCGTGATCGCTTCGCCCGTCAACCTTGGCGGGGGGCGCATCATGTTCTCCCACGGCTCCCTCGGCGTACCCGCTCCGGCCGTCGCGCGGCTGCTGGAAAACAAACCCATCTACGGCGACATCCCCTCGCGCGGCGAATTGACCACACCGACCGGCGCGGCCATCCTCGCCGCCATATGCGACGAGTTCGCTCCTATGCCGCCGATGTACATCGCCGCCCAGGGCTGCGGCTTCGGTACCCGCGACACCGGCATGCCCAATGCGCTGCGTGCCTATCTCGGCGTCACGCGCGAGAACAAAGCCGAGCGCGAGCCCAACGACAACGACATCGAGCAGGTCTGCGTGCTCGAGACGACGATCGACGATATGACGGGGGAAGCGTTGGCCTTTGCCGCCGAAACCCTTCGCGATTCGGGCGCGCTCGAGGTCTACTTCACATCGGTCTCGATGAAGAAGAACCGCCCCGCCGTCAAGTTGACCGTCATCTGCGAGCTCGACAAACGGCGCGACATGGAGATGCTGGTCTTCCGCCACACGAGCACGCTCGGCATTCGCTGCCAGGTCTGCGAGCGCAGTCTTCTTGGCCGCCACACCGTCACCGTCGAAACGCAATACGGCCCCATCCGCGTCAAGTGCGCGCAGTACAAGGGCGAAGTCATCCGCTGTAAACCCGAGTTCGACGATTGCAGCGCCGCCGCCATCCGCTATGACCAGCCGCTTCACAAGGTCTACGAAAACGCGCTGGAAGTCTACCGGAAAATTCGCAAATACAAATAAACAAACCGAAGCCTTTCGCCCTCCCTCACACACACGAGGAAGGGCGAGTTTTGTATGCGGTGACAACGAAATCCCCGCCAAAGGCATGGCGGGGATTTCGGGGATATACAAAAGTTCTTTTGCTCCTTCTCTTTCAAGAAAAGGAGAGGAAAAAACAAGAAAATAAGAGGAAAAACAAAACATTAAGGCGTAACCGTGATGAAGTCCTGCCGGACGTAGCCCTCGACGCCGGCGATGCTAACCTTGTACCA
The DNA here is from genome assembly GCA_031553675.1 of Eubacteriales bacterium. GTDB lineage: Bacteria > Bacillota > Clostridia > Christensenellales > CALWSW01 > JAVBLF01. The sequence goes on from JAVBLF010000084.1 coordinate 3,212, forward strand.
GTCGCCTTCTTTGCCGACGATGTCGACGGTCCTGCCGTTGGCGATGCCCATGACGATCTCGCCGTCGGTGCTGGGCGTCTTGCGGACGTTGGCGTTGCCGCTCGTGACCTTGATGACGCCGGTCTGCTTCTGGGTCGAGACGTTGGCGGGCAGGATGTAGAGGCTTTGGAGCTTGCCTTGGGCATCGATGCTCGACACCTCCTGGCCGACTGACACGAGCGCGAAGCCGTTTGCGAAGGATTCGGCGCTGTCGAAGGCGAACTCGGTGACGGGTTGTCCGCTCAGGTCGATGTAGCCCCATTTGCCGTTTTGCTTGACGGCGGCGAGGCCGTCGGCGTAGGGCTCTGCGGCTTCGTATACGCATTCGACCGTCTGTGCGCCGTCTTTGTCGATGAAGCCCCACTTGCCGTTCTTCTTGACGGCGGCGCGTTCCTCGGTGAAGGCCTTGGCGTCTTCAAACACGGCGGCGTCGCCAAACTGCTGCTGGCCCATCATGTTGTAGTAGACGTACTGGTTGTCCGCCTTTTTGACCGCGACGAGTCCCTGCGAGAAGACGCCTGCCTCCGCTTTTCCGATGCCCTTCGTCACGACGCCCGACGTATCGATGAAGTGGTAGCTCATCGAGCCGTCTGCGTCCTTGGTGCCGACGGTCGCGACAGTGCCCGAGAAGTCTTCCGCAAAATCAAAGTTGAGCGGGATCGCGGGGTTGTTGGGGGCATCGGCGCTGATGTAGCCCCACTTGCCCTCTTTTTGCACGCGGGCCAGACCACTCGAGAAATCGCCGACCGCATCGTATTCGTAGTTGAAGGTCAGTGCGAAACTCGCGTTGACAAAGCCCCAGTGCGAGCCCTGTTTGACCGCCGCAAAGCCTTCTTTAAAAGGATGTGCGTCTTCGTAGCTCGGCTGCGCGAGAACTTCGCCGTTTTCGCCGATCACCTGGTAGCGGATACCGCCGTCCTGCTTGACAGCGACGAAAGCCATGCCTTCCGAGAAGGGTTGTACATTCTCGTAAATCGCGTCGATCGCGACGTCGCCGTTGTCGTCCTTGAAGCCCCAGGTGCCGCCTGTACCTGCGGAGTTGGAATTGAAATAGGGGAAGAGGCGCGAAGCCGGCGGCTTGGCCGTGGGCGTCGGCGGGGGCGTCGGCGCGGTCGAATCGGGCGTCGGCGTGAGACTGGTCGCCTCTTCGGGCAGACCGCCGCGTCCCAAAATCACAAAAAGTAACGTCGCGATCGCGACGACGATGATCAAGAGCGGAAAGTAGATCCAAGTCTTGAGTTTCCTTCTTCTGCGACGAGCCATGGGCCACCTCCGAAACGGCATATCTCACAAGGCGAACGCATCCGCTTGTGGTTTTCGGGAAAACGGGGTACAATAGGAGCGAAGTTTCGACCCAATAAGCGCTTTGCCGAACGCCATTATTATAACATACGGATATACAAGATGCACTCTTTTTGTGTATGAACGAGAAACATTTTCGGATGAGTTAAAACCCATGCCTTTCGCCATTGGTTTTGTAGAATATTGTTGCTTTGCACAGGAAAAACGCACTTGCCATCGCGCGAGTCGTTGATCTGACTGGAGGATGCTATGCCCAAGTTCGCGCTGTTTACTGACTCTGCCTGCGACATGCCCCTCGCGTTCCTACAGGAACACGACGTTCACACCTTGTTTATGCGCTACAGCATCGACGGGCAGGAAAGCGTCGATACGATGACGGTCGAGAGCGCAAAGGCGTTTTTCGCCGCGATGCGTGAGGGAAAGACGCCGCGCACGACCCAGGTGTCGACACAGCAGTGCCTCGACGGGTGGCTGCCAGTCTACGAGACGGGCATGCCGATCGTGTACGTTGCGCTTTCGTCCGGCCTGAGTGGTTCCTACAACAGCGCCTGCTTGGCGCGCGCGCAATTTTTGGAAGAGCATCCCGACGCCGAGATCCATGTTGTCGATTCGCTCTGCGCGTGCCAGGGAGAGGGCTTGCTGGTCGACGCGGCGGTGCGCTTGCGCGACGAGGAAAAGACGGCCGCAGAATGCGCGAAATGGCTGGAAGACAACCGGCTCAACGTCAACGCGTGGTTTACCGTGCAGGACCTCGTTTACCTCAAACGCGGCGGGCGCGTGTCGGCGGCGTCGGCGGCGATTGGCACGATGCTCGACATCAAGCCGATCATCAACGTCGACACGCAAGGGCACCTGATCCCGCGCCAGAAGGTCAAGGGACGCAAGCGCGCCATCAAGACCTTGGCCGAGATTGCCCTCGCGCAGCGGACCGAGCAGAGCAACGCCTACCCCTTTTACATCACGCATGGCGACTGCTTCGAAGACGCGTCGGCGCTGGCCGAGCAGCTCAGGGCGGGCGGCGCAGCCGACGTCAAGCTCAACGATATGGGCTCGATCATCGGCACGCATACCGGCCCGGGTATCATCGCGCTCTTTTACTTCGGCAAGACGCGCCCCGAAGAATAGACCGGAATCGAAAAAGTGACCTGCGCAGTGCAAGTCACTTTTTTTGATCACTTGGCAGCGGCCCGGGCGCGGCGCCGCTCGACGCGCTTTTGGAGCGCGAGCGATGCGCTGGCGAAAAGCTCGGTCGTCGCGCAACACTTATCGACAAGCGAGACGATTTGGGCTTCCCAGCGGAAGGAAATGCCGCCCAGCGGGAACATGTGCTTGACGATGATCTCCTCTTCCAAGGGGGTCAGAGCAGTGAGCTTTCGCGCGTTTTTCAGCGCCTGGCGCGGATGCGTGAAGGCCAACCAGCCTTTTTCCCAGGGGCTTTCTTCGAAATCGTCCTGGATGCCCTCCTTGTCAAAAAACAAGTCGTGCAAAAGTCCGCCGCGCGCGGCGGCGCGGTAATTGAGACCCCAGGCATGGCAGATCAAAAAGCTGTAATACGATACGCCCAGGCTGTGCGCCAGGCGCGACACGAGCATGTGCTGGTTGAAAGCAGCCAAACGGCGTACTTGCGGCGTATCGATGATGTCTTCCACGCATGCGAGGTATGTTTCGACGTAGGGCAGATCGTTTTGCAGGAAGGTTTCACGGCTAAACAGAGGGGAAATGGCAATCACATCTTTCGGAAGCAATCGTTGGTCGTACAGCGTTAGCATACGCCTGCCGCGCGAAATGATGCGCGGTTCCTAACAGTATACCACTTTTTTCGCCGCCGACGTACCGCTTTTTGCATCAGAGGAACAAAAACCTCTTCGCCCCCAAACGCATCGCGCTTTTTGCTGCGTCGCATGCCGGATTGCCTGGCTTTGAACCAGGAAACATCTCGGAAGCCAAGCCGATTATGGGCGCTTTTCTTGGCGCTCCACAACGCACAAATACGCGCCATACGCCTCTCGCCAGCGCTCGACGTCCTCTGGAAGGAATTCCAGGGTTCCGCTCGAACGGCGCACAAGTTCCTGCGCTTCTTCCAAGGAAGCGACGTCGCCACAAGCGATCAGCTGTGCCATCAGATTTCCGATCGCAGTACCTTCCACATGTCCGACGCGCACGGGGCGATCGATCGCGTTGGCCGTGAACTGCATCAGGAGGCCGTTTTGTGTGCCCCCGCCGACGGCGTCCAGCACGTCGAGCGGCGCGCCCAACGCGCCCTCGAAGGAGCGAAACGCCCATGCAAAGCGCATTGCGAGACTCTCTGTGATTACGCGCAACACGTCGCCGATGCTTTCAGGGATGTGCTGACCGCTTTCCGCGCAGTAGTCTCGGACGCGTTGGGGCATGTCGCCGCTGGAAAAAAAGCGCTCGTCGTCCGGATTGACAAAGGCTTGAAACGGTTTTGCGTCGCTTGCGAATCTCGTGAATGTATTCCAATCGATCGGCGCGACATGGGTTTCGTAATGGCGCTTGCATTCCTGGAGCATCCAAAGGCCGTTGATGTTTTTCGCCGGACGGAAGCTGCCCTGGAATGTGCCCTCGTTTGTGAAGCGGTCGCGGTAAAAGGCGTCGGTCAAAATGGGTTGATCGCGCACGATGCCCACGATGCACCAGGTACCGGTCGACAAGTAAGCGCTGTGGGCGCTGCTCGGCACGGCGGCCAACACAGCGCTGGCCGTGTCGTGCGAAGCGACCGATACGACGGGGCAGCCCAGCCCCGTCGCCACCTCGATCAAAGGTAGGGTCTGCCCAACGACCCGTCCGGGCGGCGTGATCGCCGTCAAAAAGCGGCTGGGCAATTGCAGGGTGTTGAGCAGTTCGTAATCCCAGGCCTTCGCGAAGGGATTCATGAACTGCGTCGTCGAAGCGTTGCTGTACTCGGTCGTCATTTCGCCGCACAGGAAGTAATTGAGGAGGTCGGGGATCATGAGAAGTGTCTCGGCTGTTTCGAGCGCGGGATCGTCGAGCGCCACCATGCCCGCCAGGTGGTAGAGCGTGTTGACGAGCGACGGGCAATTGGCCGTGCGCCGGTAAATCGTCTCCGCTGGCACGATGCCATGCAACGCGTCCATCATTCCGGTGGTGCGCGGGTCGCGGTAACAGTGCGGGTGGCCGATCAGTTGGCCGCGCCGGTCGAGCAGACCGAAGTCCACCCCCCAGGTATCGATGCCGATCGAGGCGGCGTCGCCAAAGCGTTTTCGAAAGGCCGCCATACCTTCTTGGATGTGGCCGTATATCGCGAAGATGTCCCACAAAAGGTCGTCTTTCATGGTCGTATAGCCGTTTGGAAAGCGCGTGCAAGCTTCCAGGGAGAGCCGTTCGCCGTCGAAGTGTCCGGCGAGCACGCGTCCGCCACTCGCACCGACGTCAACTACGACATAATGTTTCGCCGTCATATCCGCAAACCTCCGTATGATCGTTTCGTTCCGCAGGAAAGATGCCGATGCTTGGCAGAAAGGGTGAGATCGGGTGGAAATGGAAAGATTCTACGTTCGATTATAGCAGCGCGGGACGATCGATACAAGCGTGCGATGATTGAAACGATCATCGATCGCCGCCACCGCCGTGAAAACCCTCCCCACGAACGCGTGTGGTGTGCTATACTGGTGATGAGCAGGAAACAAATGCGGGGGTTGAGATCATGTTTGCGTCGGCGAGGATGGAAAAAATCAAAGAGCTGATGAAGGAGATCAAAAAGATCGAGATCTCCTCGCTCGTTTCGATCTTGCAGGTTTCCGAAGCCACCATTCGACGGGATCTCGAAAAACTGGAGCAAGAAGGCTTTTTGTACCGCACCCATGGCGGCGCGGTCTTGATCGAGCCCAAAGAGCCGGAAGCCGAAGCGGAGATCGAAAACAGCGAAGAAAAAAACCTCGTCGGCTACATCGCCGCCCAACTCGTGAACGACGGCCAGATCATCTTCGTCGGCGACGGCACGACCTGCCTGGCGATGTGCAAGCACCTCAAAAACAAGCGCGATCTCACCGTCGTCACCAACAACGTCGAAGCCTCTCTGCTGCTCAAAAAGGAGAGCGACGCCAGCGTCGTGCTGACCGGCGGCACCCTCCACACGCGCAAGGACAGCGTCATGTTGTGCGGCGAATTCGCGCGCAATATGCTGAAGGGAATCTTTGTCGACACCGCGTTTCTCGGCGTGAGCGGCATCGACCTCAACAACGGCTATGCGGCCGATTCGCCGGAATGCGGCATGATCTGGAAACTCTGCCACGAAATCGCCAGCGAAACGGCGATCCTCAGCGACAGCAGCAAGTTTGACCGCAAAAGCCTCTTTCCGCTCGGGCCGCTCGATTGTGTGTCGCGTGTCATCACCGACAAAGGCGTTCCCGACGCCTTCCGCGAGTACTATTTCAGCAAGGGCATCCCGATCTATACCAGCTACGCGCTCGACGCGCACAAAGACGTCAACGCGATCTGATCTCCATTTTCAGCCAATACACGGGGAAGCGAAAAGGGCGCTGGCGCGACGGGCGCGGCGGCCTGGGGTTTGTGCTGTGGAAGAATTTCTGACGGTGCGCGATGTCAGCCTGCACTACATCAACCAAATCGCCCTGCAAGACGTATCCGTTTCACTGACGCGCGGCAGCATCCATGCCTTCATCGGTGAAAACGGCGCGGGCAAGTCGTCGCTCATGAAGGTGATCGCGGGCGCTGTTCGGCCCACATCCGGAAGCGTCTTTTTTCGTGGGCAGCGGATCGACAAGCTCGGCTTCTACGCTGTACAGAAGCTCGGCGTCCGAATGATGTTCCAGGACGTAAATTTGGTGCCGAACATGTCGGTGATGGACAACCTCTTTCTCGGCAACTGGATCGCGCCCAAGTCGGGCCTGTTCAAACACGTCGCGATCGACAAAGCCCGGCAGTGGGAGAAGACGGTCGAGACGCTGCAAACACTCGATTTCGAGCTCGATCCGGCCACGCGGGTGAGCGAGCTCGACATCGGCCAGCAAAAGATGGTCGAGATCGCCAAGTCGATCCTCTGGGAGTCGTCCGTTCTGATCCTGGACGAAGCGACGGCCTACCTCAACGACCTCGAAACGGCCAAGCTCTTTCGCGTGCTGCGCCGCGTCGCCGACATGGGCCACACGGTTCTCATGGTGTCGCACAAAATCGAAGAGCTGATCCGCCTGGCCGACGCGATCAGCGTGCTGCGCGAAGGGCGGCTCATCCGCACCATCCCCAAGGAATCCTACGAGAAGGAGTCGATCCTCCTCAGCATGGCAGTCGGTGGCTACCTCGATCGCTACCCCAAGATCAAGCTCAAAAAGGGGAGCGAGCTGCTTCGCCTGACGGACGTCGGCGACGGCTTGCGGGTACACGGCATCGAACTGACCCTGCGAAAGCGGGAGATCCTCGGCGTCTTTGGCCTGGTCGGTTCGGGACGCAGCGCGCTCGCCGATCTGATCACGGGCAATTGCCCGCTGCGGAAGGGACGCATCGACATCGAGGGAAAAGCCGTCAAGCTCGCCAACCCACGCGACGCCCAACACGCGCGGATCGCCTACATCCCCGCGACGACGATGGATTCCCTCGTGCCGCTCATGAACGCAGAACAGAACATCACCCTCTCCAACCTCAGAAGCATCACGTCGCGCGGCATACTCGAAAAACACCTCGAACACGAAATCGCGCAGGACTATGCCTATCGCCTGGGCTTCGACAAAATCCCGCTCGAACGCAGCGTCCGCGATCTCTCGGGCGGCACGCGGCAGAAAGTCATGCTCTCCAAAGCGCTGCTGGCCCACGCGAAGATCTTCGTTTTCAACGAGCCGACGAAGGGCCTCGACATCTCCTCGAAGGTCGAAGCCTACAACCTGATCAACGAGCTGGTGCTCGAAAACGCCGGCATCCTCTTGATCTCGTCGGACATCAACGAGCTTTTGGGCATGTGCGACCGGCTGCTCATCCTCTACCGCGGGCAGGTCGTCGCCGAACTGAGCGCGAAGGAAATGACCGAGTTGCAGGTTCTCAATTACGCCTCCGGGCTGCGATAAAGGAGGGAGTATGCAGAAAACGAAAGAACGCGTCGCAGTCGTCTTGCGCAGCCACCCGATCCTGGTGTTCCTGATCGGCATGATCCTGGTCTTTTCGCTCTTTTCGCCGGGCTTTTTGTCCCTGTCCACGCTCGTGCTGATCGTCAAGCGGACCAGCATCGTCGGCGTGATCGCGGCCGGCATGACGCTCGTGATCCTGATCGGTGAAATCGACCTCTCGATCGGCGCGATCGGCGCGTTTTCGTCCGTGACCTGCGCGCAGCTCATGGCGCACAACCTGCCCTGGCCGCTCGCCACCCTCCTGACGCTCTTGCTTTGCTGCTGCTGGGGCGCGCTCAACGGCTGGATCACCACCCGATTTTCGCTGCCGGCTTTTTTGATCACGATGGTGATGTCGGGCATCATCCGCACTGTCAGTTCCCTGATCACGGGGACGATGGCGATCCCCATCGCCCAATCCGGTTTTCTGCGGATCGGCACGGGGAGCCTTCTTTTCATCCCCAATTCCGTGCTGATCCTGGTGTTCGTCTACGCGCTCGGTGTCTTTGTGATGAGCCGGACACCCTTTGGGCGCTGCGTGGCGGCGATTGGCGGCAACACCCGCGCCGCGGCGCTTTCGGGCATCCGCGTCGACCGCATCAAGCTCACGGTTTTGATCCTCTCGTCCTGCATGGCGTCGATCAGCGGCCTCATCATGACGAGCAAGCTCTGCGCCGGAACGTCCCAGATCGGAACGTTTTGGGAGATCCCCGTCATCGCGTCCGTGCTGATCGGCGGCACGCAGTTCGGCGAAGGCGAGGGCCGTCTGATCTCGACACTGCTCGGATCGCTCTGCATCGAGATCATCAGCAGCTTCCAAACCTCGCTCGGCATGCCATCCTTCACCCAGGAGCTCTTCCGCGGCGTGCTGATCCTCATCGCGATCATCCTCAACAGCCGCAAGCGCTTTTTCAGGAAGTCGAGCGCTGTGCCGGAGATCTTCTAAGACGCGGGTGCGCGGGAGCTTGGCGCTTTCGGGCGCCTTTTTTTGTGCGTTTTGCGCGGAAGGATGCTCGTTTAAATCAACAGTTGCGCGAATCAATCACGAGCGTTATAATGTTTGCATACACCCGATCTTTCCTTGGCATTCTTTCCACATCTTCTCATCTCTGGAGCAACAGCTCCAAGCCCCCAAAACGCAGGAGGAATGACACATGAAAAAGGCGTTGATCCTCGTCCTGTCTCTCGCGATGACCCTGAGCCTGTTCACGGCATGCACGCAAGAAGCACCGCCCGCTGAAGAAGCGAAAACCGAAACCGAGGCCGCTCCCGAAGCTGCCCCCGCATCCGAAGCGCCCAAAGAAGCCGAAGCCGCTCCCGAAGCGGCAAGCGAGGCGCCCGCCGCTCCCGAAGCGCCCGCTGACAAAAAGTACGTATTTGGCCGCGTGATCTTCGACCTCAGCCACCCCTACCAGCAGGCCGACGCGAAATGGTTCGAGAAGTACTGCCAGGAGATGGGCGCCGAGGCGATCATCATGGATGGCAAATCGAGCGCGGAAGTCATGACGAAGTGCGTCGAAGACCTGATCGCGAAGAAGGTCGACGGCATCGTCATCCAGCCGGCCGACGCTGCCAGTGGAAATGGCTTCGTCAAGATGGCGCAGGACGCGGGCATCCCGATCGTGACCTTCGTCAACAACCCGCCTGATGTCCCCGCGCCCCACATCGAGCTGGCCGAAGCCGCCACCTCCAAAGCCATGGGCGCGCTCGCCGCGACGAAGTGGAAAGAATTCTACCCCGACAAACCCATCAAGGTCGGCATCATCGACCTGCCCAGCGTGCAGCAGGTGCACGAACAGCGCGCGATGGCCTTCTTCGAAGGTGTCCAGAGCGTCGCTTCCGACGCCGAGCTCGTTGCGACGCTCGACGGCGGCGGCATCCGCGACAAATCTTTCACTGCGGCGCAAGACCTCATCCAGGCCCATCCCGAAGTCAACATCATCTACGGCATCAACTGCGACGCCGGCATGGGCGCGCTCGCGGCGTTTGAAGAAGCCGGACGCGGCAAGGCCGTCGACGGCGTACCGCAAACCGAGCTCTTCGTCAGCACGGACGGCACCGAACTCGAAGCCGTGAAGATCTTCGACAAGACGAGCGCCCTCAAGCTCACGATGGCCCTGTCGCCCCGCCTCTTCGCGCGCGCCCACCTGGACCTCCTCATGCGCGTGATCAACGGCGAGATCAAGATGACCGACGAAGAGATCGTCGACGTCAACGACGTGATCTTCGATTACTGGAACACAACGCCGGAAGAATTCGAGAAATTCCTCGTCGACGACTACTTCTCGCAGCCCGGCTTTGCGGCGACCGTGAAGTAGGAAACACAACGTTCTTCCTCTCCTAAAGCGATTCGGTCGGGCTGCGGCATGGCGATGCGATGCCGCAGCCTTTCCGAAGCGCGGCGCTTTTCTAAAAAAGAAGGGCTGACGTGTATGTACAACCCACATGCCTCGAACGAACCCATCATCGAAATCAGCGGCGTCGCGAAAAGCTACCCCGGTGTGCGCGCGCTCAAAGGCGTCAGTTTTGCGATCGCGCGTGGGACGGTGCATTGCCTCGTCGGTGAAAACGGCGCGGGCAAATCGACGCTGATCAAGATCTTGACCGGCGCCGAAAAGCACGACGAAGGAAGCATCCTTTGGCAGGGGCAGACCTACCAACCCAAGAGCATCAAGGACGCCATGCGCGCCGGCATGAGCGTGCTGTACCAGGAACTTAACATCGTGGACTCGCTGACCGTGCGCGAAAACCTCGTGCTGGGCAAAGAAAAGTCCCGCTGGGGCATCGTGCAGCGCAGCGACATCGACCAACAGGCGATCGACATCCTCCGCTCGCTCGACGCCAACATCGATCCCGATACCAAGGCGTCGGCCTACAGCGTGGCGCAAAAGCAAGTCATGCAGATCGCCAAGGCCATCGCCGACGAATGCCAAGTGCTGATCATGGACGAACCGACGGCCGCCCTGACCGAAGAGGAGATCCAGCAGCTTTTCCGCGTCGTCGGGCAGCTCAAAGAAAAAGGCGTCACGATCGTCTATGTCTCGCACCGCCTCGAGGAGATCTTCGCGATCGGCGACAACGTGACGGTGCTGCGCGACGGCGAAGTCGTCGCGACGAAGAGCGTGCAGGAGATCGGCGATCGACAGGAACTGATCCGCCTCATGCTCGGCAAAGTCGTCTACCAAAGCTATGTTCCGCGCGCCTTTGACAGGAGCAAGGTCATTCTGGAGGTCAAAGACCTTCGCAACCGCGTGCTCAACGGCGTCAGTTTCGAGCTTCACCAAGGTGAGATCCTCGGCTTCTACGGCCTGATCGGTTCGGGCAAGACCGAGATCGCCCGCGCGATCTACGGCGCCGATCCCGTCGAGGGCGGTGTACTGCTGGGCGGCGCGGACGCCAAAAGCCGCCTGCCGCGGCATGCCATCCGGCGCGGCATCTCGCTCGTCCCCGAGGAGCGACGCACGGAAGGGATCTTCCCTGTGCTGCCCATCCGCGAGAACGTCTCGCTCATGAACACGAAAAAAATCCTCTCCGGTTTTGCGACGAGTCTGCAAAAGGAAAGGGCGCTCGCCCAGGACTTCATCCAGCGGCTGCACATCGCCACCGACAGCATGGAAAAGGCCGTCGCCTACCTGAGCGGGGGCAACCAACAAAAGGTCGTGCTCGCCAAGTGCATCAACGCCGACGCCAAAGTGCTCATGCTGGACGAACCGACGCGCGGTGTCGACATCGGCGCGAAAGAAGAGATTCACAACATCATCCGCACGCTGGCCGACGAAGGCACGTCCATACTCGTCTTTTCTTCCGAGCTGATGGAGATCGTCAACCTCTGCGATCGCATTTTGCTGCTCTTCAATGGCGAAATCAAGGCCGAACTCCAAAACGGCGAGGACATCGATTCCGAAACCGTCATGCACATCGTCACGGGCGGCGCGTGACCGAAGTCTTCATCCACGCACTTCGGCACCATCCGATCGGGAGGCACTCACTATGAATGAAAAACGAAGACCCAAAATCCTGCAAATCTTGCCCATGCAGACCCTCGTCACGGTTGGCATCCTTTTTGTTTTGTTCATCACGCTTTCTTTTATCTCCAAGGAATTTTTCACGAGCACCAACCTCTTGAACGTCACCCGCCAGGTCGCCACCGTCGTGATCACGGGTTCGGCCGTGACGCTCCTGATGATCTCGGGCAACATGGACCTTTCCGTCGGCAGCATCTTCGCGCTGGCCGGCGTGCTGGCGGCGAAGTTCGCCGTCGCGGGCATACCGATCCCCGTGTGCATCCTGCTCGCTATGCTGATCGGTGGCTTTTGCGGGCTGATCAGCGGCATCTGCGTGACCAAGCTGCACGTCACGCCCGTCATCGCGACGCTGGGCGTCATGTACGTCGCGCGCGGCCTGGCTTTGATCTTCTGCGAAGGACGTACCGTCAACCTGGGATTGCCTGCGAATTATGCCGACCTCGGCCGCACCTTGATCGCCGGAAAGATCCCGATCATGCTCGTGATCACGATCGTGATCGTCGCCATCTTTCTCTTCATTCAGAATAAGACGCTGATCGGGAAATACGCGTATGCCATCGGCGGAAACCCTGTCGCTTCGGTTCTCTCGGGCATCAACGCCGACCTGATCATCTTGACGCTTTTCATCCTCTCGGGTATGCTGGCAGCATTCTCGGGCGTGCTGATGGGCTCGCGCCTCGGCGTCGGCGACCCCAACGTCGGCGTGGGCTTCGAGTTCGACGTCATCGTCGCGATCGTGCTGGGCGGCACCAGTCTGCGCGGCGGCGAAGGATCGATCTTCGGCATGATCATTGGGGCGCTCATCGTCGGCTTCCTCGGCAACGGCCTCAACCTGCTCGACGTGCAGTCCTTTTACCAGGACGTGCTCAAGGGCGTCGTGCTCGTGCTGGCCGTCATCGCGGACGCTGCCTTCAAACGCCGCATCCGCTGACACCCTTACAACCAACCAACCGGGCCCGCGTGTCCAACCCAAGGAGGAGACCCATCCCATGAATCCACGCGAACGCATGCAACGCACCCTGTCACACGAAGAAGTCGACCGTCCCCCGCTCGACATCGGCGGCACGACGGTATCGGGCGTCCGATCCGGCGTCTACGCGCGCTTGTTGGAGACATTCGGCCTCGGACATCTGGCCGTGACGCTCGACAATCCTTCGAAAAAAATCGAAATGGCGGATGAACTGCTGACCCAGCTCGGCGTCGATACGCGCACCGTCATCGCGCCCTCGCTGATCAGCCCCCACGCCAAACACATTTCGCCCCTGGCCTTCATCAACGAGTGGGGCGTCGAATACCGCGTGCCCGAGGATGCGCCCTATTCTTACATTCCAGTGCGGGGCCCCTTCACAGATGACGCGACCGAAAAGGCCGTGCTCGATTTCGCTTGGCCCGACGTCGAAGACGAAGCCAACTACGCCGGCCTCGCCGAAAAAGCGCGGCACCTGCACGAAGACACGCCCTATGCCGTCTGCGGCAACGTCGAACGCTCGGTGATTCTCGAGCTCGCGATCGCCATGCGCGGCTTTGAAGACCTTCTGGTCGACATGGTGGCTGAACCCGACTTCTACCACGCGCTCATGGACGCGATCACGCGCCTGCAAATCCGGCGCTTTGAAAAACTGCTCGACGCGACTGGGCCCTATCTCGACGTGATCGCGTTCGGGGACGACGTCGGCACGCAAAACGCGCTTCTCGTCTCGCCCGCCATGTACCGCGAATGCGTCAAGCCCTACCACAAGCGCCTGTTTGAGGCAATTCGCGCCAAGACGGACGCCAAGATCTTCTACCATAGCTGCGGCAACGTCTTCGACCTGATCCCCGACTTCATCGAAATCGGCGTCGATATCCTCAACCCCGTCCAGGTGAAGGCCAAGAACATGGACCCCGACGCACTCAAAGCGACCTACGGCAAAAACATCACGTTCTGGGGCGGCGTCGATTCCCAGCAGGTTTTGCCCTTCGGTACACCCGACGAGGTGCGCGCCGAAACGGCGAAGCTCATCGATCGCATGGGCGCAAACGGCGGCCTCGTCATCGCGGGTGTTCACAACATCCAAGACGAAGTGCCCGTCGACAACATCCGCGCCATGTGCGAGGCGACGCTGCAATACAAACGCTAAACGCAAAAGCCCGGCACAAGTGTCGCGCGAGCGCGCGGCGGAAAGGAGGGTGCGCATGACCGCAAGGGAGAGAGTTCTGGCCGCGATCGACCACAAGGAGCCCGACCGCGTCCCCGTCGACCTCGGCGCGACGCCCAGCTCCAACATATCGGCCATCGCTTACAACAATCTCAAAGCGTATCTGGGCATGCCGCAGGGCCACACGCGGATCTACGACGTCTGCCAACAAGTGATCATGCCCGAGGCGGCCCTGCTCGACCGCTTCGGCGTCGACGTGATCGATGTCGCGCAGGCCTATTGCCAGGACGCGCGCGAATGGGTGGACGTCACCCTGGCAGACGGCAGCTGCGCCGAATCGCCCGCATGGTTCGACGAGCGCGTCCAGCAGGACGGGTCTACGCTTGCTTTCCTCCAAGATGGCAGTGTGGGCGGCAAAATGCCCAAGGGCGCGACCTTCTTTGACCAGACCATTTGGCCTTACCTCGACGGTTACCCCGACGATTACAAAGCCCTGCCCGAAGCGATGAAGAAAGTGAGCTGGCAGGCCTTTGCGCATCCCCCCTGGGATCACGCGGGCGGCGAAACGTTCTGGCAGGATCTCCGCACGCGCACGCTCGCGCTCCGAGAATCGACCGACCGCGCGCTGATGATCGTCTGCGGGTGCAACCTCTTTGAATGGGGCACCTTCCTGCGCAAGATCGACAACTTCCTCTGCGACCTCATCACCGACGAAGGCGAGGTCGAACGGCTCTTGGACGCACTGATGGAAGTGCACATGGCGACGCTCGCCAAAGTCTGTGACGCCGTCGGCGACATCGTCGACGTGATCCGTTTCGGCGACGATCTCGGCATGGACACTGGTCCCTTCATGCGCCCCGAGACTTACCGCAAGCTCTTCAAACCGCGCCACGCCCAGCTTTGCGCCTACGTCAAACAGCACAGCTCCATGCGCACCTTCTTGCACACCTGCGGATCGATTTACAAGCTCATGCCTGACCTGATCGAAGCGGGCTACGACATCCTCAACCCCGTGCAGACCTCGGCGCGCGACATGGACGCGGTTACGCTCAAGCGCGACTTTGGCCGGGATGTCACGTTCTGGGGAGGCGGTGTCGACACGCGCCACATCCTTAATCACGGTTCGCCGGAAGACGTCCGCGCCGACGTTGCGCACAGGCTGGAGATCTTTATGCCGGGCGGGGGCTTTGTGTTCAATCCCATCCACAACATCATGCCCGACTGCCCGCCCGCGAACGTCGTCGCGATGTTCGAGGCGGTCGAGCGCTTCGGCGTCTATTGACTGAAGGAGGGGAAAATATGCATCTCGCCTTCATCACGCCCTGCGTGGGGGAAGAGGTGTTTTCGCACATCCGGCGCGGCGCACAGGACGCCGCCGACCTTCACGGCATCACATTTGATTTCCTCGGCACAGAGGACGTCGACATTGAAGAACAGATCGCGATCGTCGAAAAGGCGATCGCCGATCGCGTCGACGGCATCGCACTGAGCTATCCACATGAAACGGCATTTGACGAAGTGACGGCCAAGGCCATCGAAGCGAGCATCCCCGTGATCGCGTTCAACATCGACAGCCCTCACCCTGACAACCCGCGTCTAGCCGGGATTGCGCAGGACATGCGCGAAGCCGGGAGACGCTTTGGACGCCGTGCCGCCGCGAGCATCCCCGAGGGCGCCCATGTGCTCTTCACCGAACATTCAGAGGGCATCAGTGCGCTCGACGATCGCATCGCCGGGGCGCTCGAAACGCTGGCCGACAAGCGCATCACACATGAGATCGCGATCACCGGTATGACGGCCGAGGGCGCGGCCGACGTCATCGTCGCGCGTTTGGAGCGTGTTCCCGCGATCACGGCGGTTTTCGCGACGGGCATGGCGGACACAGAAGGCGCCGGCCTCGCCAAGCAGCGCTTTCCGGAACGCGAGCTCTTCGTCGCGGGCTTTGACGTGTCCGACGGCATACTCCGCCTCGTCCGGTCGGGCGCGATCGCCTTTACGGTCGATCAACAGCTCTACGCGCAAGGCTTTTATGCCGTGACGCAACTGGCGCTCTACCTGCGAAAGGGCGTCGTGCCCATGGACATGAACACCGGCGCCGTTTGCATCGACATACCGCATCTGCAAAGAAAAGGAGAGGCAATTTGAACCATCGGGAAAGATTGCACGCGCTTCTGCACGGCCAGGCATACGATCGCCTGCCCATCGTCCATTTCGGATGGTGGGACGAAACGATCGCGATGTGGCGGGACGAAGGCCATATCCCCGGCGATCTCGCGGAAGCCTACTTCGACGCCGCCCGCCGCGGCATGGCGGACGGGAGCGACGCGGATCGCGCCATCACGGCCCTCATGGGCTTCGATTACAACTACTTCACGGTGCTCTTTACGAAGAGCGGGCTGAACATGCTCTACCCGAAGTTCGAACGGAAGATCGTCCGCGAACTGGAGGGCGGCGCGTGTCACGTCATGAACGAGGACGGCGTGATCGTGCTGCAAAAAGAAGGTGCTCACGGCATTCCGGCCGAGATCGATCATACGCTGCGCGATCGCGCGTCCTGGGAGGAACACTACAAGCCGCGCTTGCAATGGTCAGAGGATCGCATCGACGCCGAACGCCTGGCCCGCGTGATCGCCGAGCAGGAAGATCGCCAATTTCCGCTTGGAATCTACTGTGGCAGCGTGATGGGCCAGGTGCGCGACTGGTTCGGCATCGAGGGACTGAGCTACCTTTATGTCGACGATGAAGACCTCTTCGTCGAAATCGTCGAAACCCTGGGCGAGCTGCAATACACAGTCGTCAAGCGAACGCTCGAAAGCGGCGCGCGTTTTGACTTCGGCCATTTTTGGGAGGACATCGCCTTCAAGAATGGCCCTCTCGTCGTGCCGTCGGTCTTCGACGAAGTTGCGGGTCCGATCTATCGCCGGATCACCGACCTTCTCGGGCGATACGGCATCGATATCGTCTCGCTCGACTGCGACGGTGTGCCGGACAAACTGCTACCCACCTGGCTGCACAATGGCGTCAACACGATGTTCCCCATTGAGGTCGGAACTTGGGGCGGCAGCATCGCGCCTTGGCGCGCCCAGTTCGGCCCCGCTCTGCGCGGTGTCGGCGGCGTGAAAAAACACGTGCTCGCGCTGGACGAAGCGGCTGTCGATCGGGAGATCGAAAGGCTTCGGCCCCTCGTCGCGCTGGGCGGCTATCTTCCTTGCTTCGATCACAGGATCCCGCCGGACGCGAAGTGGGAGCTTGTGCAGTACTACGCGGCGAAGATGCGCGAAGTGTTTGCGTAGACCCTGCCCGACGGCGGTGTTTCGCGTGTGCATGCGGGACCCGCCGTTTTTTTGTACACGTTTGCCCCATGCTGCCGAAGCGCAACAAATGGCATTCGTGCTATAATGATACAGCACAGCGTCAAATTGCCTGCCAAGAAGATTACGGAGGTGCAAGTACAAATGAGCGTTCTACCGAAAGCAGTTTTCCAGAGGAGAATCGAAACCCTCCGCGCGCGCATGGCCGAAAACGGAATCGATTGCTTGATCGCGTACTCTGACATTTGGCGCAGCAACAACGTGGCCTATCTGACGGACTATCGCCAGGGCGGCGGCGGCATCGGGCAATCCTGGACGGCGCTCCTTCTGCCGATCGAAGGACGCCCCAGCATCTTCGTCGGCTTCGAAGAAATCGGCTGCTGCCAAGATCAGATCAAAATCGACGCGGACATCCAGCCTTCGACGCAGTTTGAGACCGTGCTGCGCGCGTACGCCCAAGCGCATCGCCCGTCCAAAATCGGCCTGGCGGGAACCCCCATCGTCTTGCACGCCGTGTATGCCTGCATGGAGCGGTCGTTTCCCGCTGCGGAGATCGTCGATTGCGACCGGATGATCGCGCGGGATCGCTGGGTCAAAGAGGCGGCGGAAATCGAGGCGATCGCGCGAGCATTTGAACGCAGCGATCGTGCCATCAGCGAAGTGCTTTCCGCGGTGAAAGAGGGCGTAACGGAGAGGGAACTCTTCGCGATCGGAACGGCCAGCCTGGCGCGCCAGCAGTGCGAGCTCGCCTTCATCCCGACCGTCGCCATCGGTGGGAACGCCGGCATCGCGATGAAGCGGCCGTCCGACAAACGCCTCCAAAGCGGGGACTTGATCATGCTCGACTTCGGCGCCATCTTCGAGGGCTATACATCCGATACGACGCGGACGGTCGGCTACCATGTCGACGATCCCTTCGAGCGCGGCATACTCGACGCGGCGCTGGCCGGTCGGAAAGCGGGGTTGGATGTCATCCGTCCCGGCCTACCCTTCTCGAAACTGGAATGGGCCGTCCGCGACGCCATCAGCGAGAAGGGTTACGGCGCCTACCTCCTGCACAACGTCGGACACGGTTTGGGGATCGACTCTTCGGAAGAGGATCTGCCGATTGGACCGGACAGCCAGGAATGCATGCAGGTCGGCATGGTGTTCACGGTGGAGCCCGGCATCTACGTGCCCGGAATCGGAGGGTGCCGCATCGAAGAATGCGTGGTCGTGACGGAAGACGGCTACGAGGTGTTCAGCAAGCTCCCTGCCGAGCCTGCGCTCCCCTAAATTCCCAAGTGGGTGGCTCCATACCTGACGAGAACCAGTATGAATGTGTTGCGTTTCGCTGGAAGGGATCGCGATGAAGCAGACCACGGGCAAACCCAAAAAAACGTACCGCGTCAGTTGGACGTGGTATGTTCGCAGCGTCATCGTGATCATTTCGACCCTTTTGCTGCTGACCTACCTCATCCTGTCGCAGTTTGCCAGCCTGGTGCTGATCCCTTTGAGCGAGGCGCAAAGCGGCGCGCCTGTCGCCGGC
The DNA here is from genome assembly GCA_031553675.1 of Eubacteriales bacterium. Lineage (GTDB taxonomy): Bacteria > Bacillota > Clostridia > Christensenellales > CALWSW01 > JAVBLF01. The sequence continues at coordinate 21,650 of JAVBLF010000084.1, forward strand.
CTCACCGCGATCCAGAACGCCTTTTTCGACAGCGTGTGCAAGAGCGTGATCATCGTGATGGCAGTGGGGGTGTTCTGGTCCTTCTTCACCATGCAAAACTACCACATCGCCGTCAACAACCTGCTCGATATCTTTGGCATCGCGGCGCCCGAAACCCGTCTCAAAGCCCAGGCCTACTCGCGGGATGACCGGCTCGATTTTCTCGAAGCGTCGGTCAAGGGCATCCTCCAGACGAACCGCTACTACCAAACGCGCCTCGAACAGCAGCAAGAGGCGGTCCGCGAAAACTTTCTCATTCGGCTGATGCGCGGGCGATTGCGCGACATTCCAACCGTGTACGAGTCGGCCGGTTCGCTTGGGATCGACCTGCGGGCCAGCGGGCTGCAAGTGCTGCTCTTCGTGATCGAGGACTCGGACACGGCCTCGCAGGACGACAACATGGACGCCGTTTACAGCATGCTCCGCGGCACCATCGAGGCGATGGTGCGCGAGGCATTTGTCGGCCATCTGGTCGAGATCGACGGCATGATGGCCTGCCTGATCATGCCGCTGACCAGCGAGCGCCTCGACAGCGAATGGTCGGAACAGGAGATCGCACGCATCGCCCGCCTGACCCAGCAGATCGTCCGCGATCAGACAGGCTTTTCGCTGGGCGTCTCGGTCAGCCGGGTCAATCGGGGTATTTCCGGCGTCGAACAAGCCTTTTCCGAGTCGCTTGAGATCTACCAATACGCACAGTTGATCGGCGACACGAACGCCGCCATCTTCTACGACCGCATGCAGCCCATTCACCTCTTTGACCGCGGGGACTACTTCTTTTTCGAAAAGGAACGCCAGTTCATCAACTGCATCGCTTCGGAGGACTACCGAAGCGCCAGCATCGTCTTCAACGAGATACTCGAAAGCGATTACATCCGCAACGCAACCTCGCTCAAGCTCGCGAGCTGCCGGCTCTTCGGCCTCGTCAATTCCATGATGAACGCCATGGGCGAAATGCGCCTGACCATGGACGCCGATTTTTTCGACAAGCTCGACCCGTCCGGCATCCTGCTGAACTGCAATTCGATCCCCGAGCTCAAGCAACAGGGCAAGGCCATCTTCGACAAGATCAACTACTACACCGAATCGCAAAAGAAGCACAGCCCCTATGACAAGATGCTCCGCATCGTGGACTACCTCAAGGAAACTTACAGCAATCCCGACCTGAGCGTCTCATTGATCGCCGAGCATTTCGACATGCATCCGTCCTACCTGTCGCGCACCTTCAAGAAACTCATGGGCATCGGCCTGGCAGACTATCTCCAGCGCCTTCGCATCAAAGAGGCCAAGGAGCTGATGAAAGACAAGAAGCGCAGCGTGCGCGAGGTGTCGGAGATCGTCGGCTACAACAGCGTGCTGACCATGAACCGCGCGTTCAAAAAATACGAAGGCACGACGCCCGGCAAGATCCGGCTCGAGAGCAACTGAGCGTCTGGCCACTAGCAAAAGCCCCCGCTCATGCGCGGGGGCCGATTGCGCACGCTGGCGCGGAATGCGAGCCTTATTCAAGAGGCACGGCCGCAGGGGCCGCGGCGATGTCGGTGTCGGTGTTGCTTTCGCGAACGACGAGCACGGCGCCACCAAAGACGATGAGGGAGCCGATCGCCGTCCCGATCGTCGGGAAGGTGAGGAAGGGCGGCAAACAGAGAAGCACTGTGATCCAGATGCCGTATGTGATGTTGAGCACCTGTGCCGTCGCGACGCCGCTGTATTCCATCGCGTAGTACCAGCAGATGTAGGAGATGCCGCTACAGGTCGAGCCGAGGAAGAACATGAGCCAGATGAAGCCCTTGTTGCCGATCAGCCCGCCCAGGAAAGGATAGGTGGCGGCGTTGACGTCAAAGCTGGCGATGAGGTGGCCGATGTAGCCGAAGTTTTTCGTGCTGAGGGAAATCACGACGAGCAGGATGATGTAGACGCCGATCAGGAAAGTGCGGCGCAGGGTCGTCGTCACGCTCGAACTGATGTCGCCACGCATCATGTTGTAGCCGAAGCAGCCCTCCATGGCGTAGCCGATCGCGCAGACGAAGGCGATCATATAGACGAAAAACGGTACCTTGCCACCCGAAAGGCCGTACATGCTCGCCGAGCCCACGATGCAGATGATGATGCCGAGGAATTTAAGCTTGGTCAAGCGCTCCTTGAACCAGATGACGGCGACGATCGCGCCGATCGCCGGAAAGGATGCCGAGATCGACCCCGCGACGGAGGGAGAATAGCTGCCAGCGATCGCGTAGGGCACGGCGCCCAGAAGACCGGAAAAGAGGGCTGCCGGCAGGATGCCGAACGACGATTTGCTGCACAAGACTGACACGTATTCCTTCAAAAGTCCCTTTTTGGCCAGGTAAGCGAGTTCGACGATCATGGCCAGGATGCAGTCGCACAGCCCGATCACGAGCGCCGTCGTGATGATCAAAAGCCATCCGCCCGCCGAATCGATCGAGCCCTGGTCGCCTGCGAATAAGTTCAGAATGCTGTAGAGAAAGATCGTGTAGACGCCCCAGGTCAGGCCGGACGCCAGACCGTAAAAGACGCCTCTCTTGTTCTTCAACATGGGGTTGGAACCTCCTTTCGCTCTGGATTGTTGTGGGACAGATCGGTGAAGAGATGCATGCCTTCATTATAAAAAACGCGTCGAGGCCCGACAAGGCCGTTGTCGTGCATTTCCCTTCATTTTCTGCGTTTTCCTGGGAAATGTCACAAAACGATATCGCGCACAAGGAAAGTTGCTGCTTTCCGGCGGCGCACAGAAGGGTTGCGCGCCGAAGACGGCGAAGTAAAAAGGACGCGCTTCGCGCGACGGTCGAAAGGGGGAGTTGCCTTGCAGCCATCGGCGAACATGCAAGACGTTCGCGACCGGCAAAACATGGTCCGTTACAACTGGGGCTTTCGTTTTGCGCTCTGGTGCGCCATCTTGTGGAGCATCGCTTACCAGGCGATCGGTTTGCTTTTCGACAAGGCGCCCTTTGCCCCGGACAGCCCCGTGCCCTTTTCGCCCTTCGATTCGGCGCTCGTGATCGGTGCCTTTACTGCCTTCACGATCACACTGATCGCGCTCATTTGGCTGGCAGCTCTCGGCAAATTCCGCGATATGATCCGCACGGTTCGATACATGCCGCGGATCGCGCTGCTCCACCTCGTTTGCGCATGCGTCGGCGGCATTGTCGCGTTTGGCACCTACATGGCGGCCGGTTTGGTCGATACCATTTTTGCCGTCGCTTCGGTCATGTTCTACCCGATCATCGGGAGCGCCCTCGCTCGCATGCTCTGCCGCGAATCGATCTCGCGCAAATGCATGCTCGGCATCGCCGTGATCGCGTCGAGTTGCCTGATGATCTACCTGCCGAACCTCTTTTCCGGCGGAAGCGGGGGGAAATGGGGCCTCTTGCTCGGTTTGTTGGCCGGCGTTGGATGGGGCATCGAAGGCGCGCTTATGGGGCGGGCGCTCGACTTCACCGACCCGGACGTCAGCATCGGGCTCCGCTTTTGTTGTGAGGCGATCCTCTGGGCGATCGGCCTTCTCGTACTGGTTATCACCAAGCCACAGGCGCCCGCTTTGGCCTGCGCCATGGCCCTTCGCACCGAGCCCGTGTCCGCGCTCTTGCTCTTCGTGTGCGCCCTCTGTCTCGCCTTCAACTATATGTCCTGGTACCGCAGTTTTACGCTGATCGGCGTTTGTCGCGGGCTTGCCGTCAGCGACGCGTCCTGCTTCATTTCGGCCGTGTGCAGCATGGTGCTTCTCCCGACGATGCCCGGCTGGTCGACCATACTCGCGTCGATCGCGATGCTCGTTGGCGTTTTCATCATCTACTTGGAGGGTGAGAGCGAAGACGGCATCCTGCGTTCCGCCCCATCGATCGAGCGGTTTTGCGAGGAAAGGCTCCCTCTCTATCCGGCGTCGGCGGACATCCCCATCAAAGCCCGCGCGCTCCAAATCGTCGCCATGGATGGCCCGATATGGGATTACGACATCGTCGATCGCCTGATGCGCGAATACGGTGCCCTGGACAAGCCCATCCGGATCCGGAACCAATTTCGGCTCTGGATCATCGAAGCGGGCTGCGCAGGTCTCATTCGCGCGATCGACGACAAGCAGGACGACGGCACCCGCTTTTCCGAGGGCAAGCTGCTCTGCCGTTACCGCCTGACGGAATTCGGCTACCGACGCCTTGCCGCGGTCGGCTTGCTCCGCGCAGAAGAGGTAGATTGACATGCTGCAACACTGGATCGACCTGACCTACTCGCCCGCGATCTGCATCCTGATCGCGTTTGCCTTGGGCGGCATTTGTGCCTACCAGAGCTTTCAATTCATCACAAAGCTCTAAGCATCTGCAATCATCGCAAAAACAAAAAGAATCCCCGGCCCCGTGCCTCGGATTCTTTTTTTTGCACACTGGCGCACCGCGCGGCCGACAAAACCCAACCTTCACAGGTGGATACATAGATACGATCGATGCAAGTCCAAAGGCGCATCGACAAAGCGAATTTCGAAAAGATTCGGGGATGCGTTATACTGAATGAATAGTAGAAGGGAGGGGTTCTCGTGATTCAGATCGACGCTTTGGGCGATGTCTGCCCGATTCCCGTCGTCAAAGCCAAAAAAGCCGTCCAAAAACTGAATGGCCCCGGAACGGTCGAAATCCTGGTCGACAACGAGATCGCCGTTCAGAATCTGCACAAAATGGCGGATCAGATGGGCTGCGCGTTTCAGTCCGAGACGATGGGCCCTGATCGGTTTCGCGTCACCGTCACGGCGGGAGAAAACGACGCAGTAGAAGGGGAACTGCCCCAAGCCACACCCGGGCTTCAAAACACCGTGGTGCTCATTTCGTCCGCTCGGATGGGCGAGGGCGATGACGACCTGGGCAAAGTGCTCATGAAGGGCTTTTTGTACGCCCTGGGCCAACAGGACAAACTGCCCCAAAGCATCCTGTTTTACAACGGCGGCGCGGCGCTTACCTGCGAGGAATCCCCCGCCCTGGAAGACCTGCAATCCATGGAAGCCCGGGGCGTCGAGATCTTGACCTGCGGGACCTGCCTCAATCACTACGGCCTGTCCGATCGGCTCAAAGTAGGCGCGGTTAGCAACATGTACGTCATTGTGGAAAAGATGACGCAGGCCGGCCTGATCGTCAAGCCCTGACCCATGCGAGACAAGAAAGCGACGCTCGTCGTCACCTTTTCCAGCACGATGGATGCGATGGCGTGGGAAAAGCGCTGCATTGAGCAAAAACTGCCCGGCAGGTTGATTCCGGTTCCGCGGGAGATCACGGCGGGTTGCGGCCTGGCCTGGAAAGCCCCGCCTGAAGAGGAAGCGCGCCTGACACAAGCGCTGCGCGAAGCCGGCCTGCAAGGGTCGTCGCTATGCGTGATCGACATTTGAGACACGGATGAAATATGAAGCATTGTATCGGCATCGACATCGGCTCGACCAGCGCGAAGACGATCGTGTTGGACGCACATGGGAGCATCTTGCACCGTTTGATGCAGCCCACCGGATGGAGCAGCGTTGACACGGCGATGGACATCCGCGCGAAACTGGCGGATCTAGGGGTCAGCGCCGAAACCTCGACGGTCGTCGCGACCGGCTATGGCCGCGTGTCCGTTCCCTACGCAGACCAGTGCGTGACGGAAATCACCTGCCACGGCAAGGGCGCTTACCACCTGCACGAAGCGCCTACACTGACGGTGATCGACATCGGTGGCCAGGACACGAAGCTGATCACGACGGAAAACGGCGTTGTGACGGACTTCGTGATGAACGACAAGTGCTCGGCGGGCACGGGCCGCTTTTTGGAGATCATGGCCAACACGCTATCGCTGCGTCCCGAAGAGCTCTGCGCGCTGGCCGCCGACGGCGGCGGCGTTTCCATCAGTTCCATGTGCACGGTGTTCGCGGAGTCAGAAGTCATCAGCCTGATCGGCCGCGGTGAGGCAAAACACAACATCGCGTTTGCGGTGGTCGATTCCATCGTGAAAAAAGTCACCTCCCAGGCCAGCCGCCTGCGTGTGAACGGATCGCAGGTCTGCTTGACGGGCGGGCTTTGTGGTTTTGCCTACCTGCGCGACTCGCTGTCCCGCGCATTGCGCGTCACCGTGCAGGCCCACGAAGACGGACGATACGCCGGGGCCATCGGCGCTGCGCGTTGTGCGGCTGCCCTCCGCGATGCAGCGCCGAAGCGGGAAGGGGGATCCGATGATCTACTTGGATAACGCGGCGACCACGATGCGAAAACCGGCACAGGTGATCGAAGCCGTCGTCGTCGCCATGGGGCACATGGGCAACGCGTCGCGGGGCGCGCACAGCGGTGCCTTGCACGCGACCCGAACCGTCTACGACGCGCGTGTCAAGCTGGCCGCGCTTTTTGGATGCAAGGCGACGCACGTGGTCTTCACGTCCAATGCGACCGAAGCGCTTAACATCGCCATCAATGGCATCGTGAATCCCGGCGATCACGTGATCAGCACCGACCTGGAGCACAATTCCGTCCTGCGCCCGCTCTACCGCCTGGAAGCGGAGCGGTCGATCGCGCTGAGCTTTGTGCCGGCGAACGATGAGGGCGCGCTCGACTACGGCGATTTTGAGCGCCTGATCCGCCCACAGACGCGGGCGATCGTCTGCACACACGCCTCCAACCTGACGGGCTACCAGCTCGATCTGGAGCGCGTGGGCGCGATCGCCCGGCGAAACGGCTTGTTGCTGATCGTCGATGCGTCGCAGACGGCGGGCGCCACCCCGATCGACATGGAGGCCATGCAGATCGACGCGCTATGCTTCACCGGCCACAAGGGGCTCATGGGACCGCAGGGCACCGGCGGCCTGTGCATCCGGGAGGGTTTGGAGATCCGCCCTTGGAAAGTGGGCGGATCCGGTGTGCAGTCCTACCACAAATCGCAGCCGGACGCCTATCCGACGCGTCTCGAAGCGGGCACGCTGAACGGGCACGGCATCGCCGGACTGTCGGCGGCGCTGGATTTCATCGCCGAAACGGGGATCGATGCGATCGGCCAGCATGAACGGGGCTTGATGCGACGCTTTTACGAAGGCGTTTCTTCCCTCGAAGGCGTGACGGTCTACGGCGATTTTTCCACCGACAACCGCGCGGCTATCGTCGCCCTGAACCTGCGCGGCTACGACTCCAGTGCGGTATCCGATGAATTGGCTGAGAACTACGGCATCGCGACCCGACCGGGCGCGCACTGTGCGCCTCGGATGCACACCGCCTTGCGCACCAGCGAACAAGGGGCGGTGCGCTTCAGCTTTTCGTGGTTCAACACAGCGGAAGAAGTAGACGCGGCGATCGACGCCGTGCGAGAACTGGCAAGATGAACGAGGAGGACACGATGTCAAATTACGTAAAAATGTGGGAAGATCTCGGAATGGATCTGGAAAACCACGACCTCTTGTGCCAAGTGCTGCCGACCGCGGTCGGCGACGTGTTTCTGACACAGGAAAACCGCCCGAAAGCCATGGATTTTTGGGATCTGGTCATTTCGGAGGTTCACGGCATACGGCCTGCCGAGTTGATCGAAGAGCAGAAAAAGGGACGCAAAGTATTCGGGACCTTTTGCGTGTATGTGCCCGATGAAGTGGTCCTCGCCGCAAACGGGATCGTGACCGGACTCTGCGGCGGTTCGCAGTTTTGGGTCGCCGACGGCGAGACAGTCTTGCCAAAAAGCACCTGCCCGCTGATCAAGGCCTCCGTGGGCGCACGTTTGGGCAAAACCTGTCCCTTCTTCCGCATCGCGGACATGTACGTCGGCGAAACCACCTGCGACGGCAAGAAAAAGGCTTACGAGATCCTGGGCGAAGACGTGCCGATCTACGTCATGGACGTACCCCAGATGAAGCGCGACAAGGACATCCTGAAGTGGAAGGACGAAATTGCGGAATTTGCCGGCCAAGTCGAGACCTTCACTGGCAACGCGATCACGTCCGAAAAGCTGGCCGAAGCGATCCGCATCGTCAACGAAAAGCGCAAGGCGCTGGCCCGCGTCTACGAATGCCGCAAGTCGGAATGCCTGCCCATCTCCGGCCGCGACGCACTGCTCATGATGCAGATCTCCTTCTTCGACGATCCCGTCCGTTGCGCGCAGATGTGCAACAAACTGGCCGATGAGCTGGAACAGCGCATCGCGGACGGCGTGTCGGTCGTGCCTGTCGGAACGAAGCGCATCCTCATCACGGGTACACCGCTGGCCGTGCCGAACTGGAAGCTCCACAACATCATCGAAACCAGTGGCGCGGCTGTGGTTTGCGAAGAAATGTGCACCGGTACCCGCTATTTCGAAAACCTGGTGGATGAGAGCAAAAATTCGCTCGACGATCAGTACATGGCGTTGTCCGAGCGCTACATGAAGACGAATTGCGCCTGCTTCACGCCGAATACGGGCCGCATCGACGACATCCTTCGCATGGTCGAAGAATACAAGGTGGACGGCGTGATCGATTGCAACCTGAAATTCTGCTGCCTTTACGACACCGAAAAGTACGCCGTTTCGCGCGCGCTGAAAGAAGCGGGCGTTCCCGTGCTCAGCCTGGAAACCGACTACGCCGACACCGACACGGAACAGCTTCGCACGAGAATCGGCGCCTTCGTCGAGATGATGCATGCATAACGAAGCGCACCGCCACTATATCCTCTTCGAGAATTACGAGCAGGGTATGGCGCTGCACGATTGGCTGTCCGAAGCGGGGATACCGAATCGCATTGCGCCCGCGCCGCGCGCCATCCAGGGAGAGCTGTCCTGCGGCATGTCCCTTTTGATCGAAGCGGAGCACTTGGAAGCGTGCCGGTCTTGCATCGAAACGCACCACGCTGCCTACCATGCGATCGTGGCGCTGACTGGGCAGCTCAAGTCGCAACGGGACCAATACTGCTGATGCCTGTCTGCCATCGAAGGGATCGTGCTCCCGCGAGATGAAACGCAATGCCGCGCGCAAAAGCACCACGAAGGCGTGGTGCTTTTTTGTGTGATAGACATGCATTGTTTGGATGGGTCTTTGTGATGTCAAGCGATTGGCAGCTCGCTGGCTCTGGCTTTGGATTGTCTCAAAAACCTTGCTCCGGTCGCGATTTCGCTGTATACTATGCAGACCAAAGAAACGGAGGGTGAGCGTATGGGTGCAAACAAGGTGACAGACACGGGGCCTTTTTACCACGGCACGAAGGCGGACTTAAAAGCGGGGGATTTGCTGGAGGCCAGGCATCGATCCAACTATGGCGGGCGTGAAATTGCCAACTTTGTCTACCTGTCGGCGACGATGGACGCGGCGGTGTGGGGTGCGGAACTCGCGGTGGGCGACGGAGCGGGCCGCATCTACCGTGTCGAACCCACCGGCCCGATCGTGGACGACCCCAATCTGACCGACAAAGTGTATCCGGGGAATCCAACGCGATCGTATCGCACGCGGGAAGCACTGCGGGTGCTCGGCGAAGTGCTGGATTGGGAAGGACATTCCCCCGAAGTGCTCCAGAACATGCGCGATCATCTGGAGTCCCTCAAGCAGCGCGGCATCGAAGCGATCAACGAATGATCGTTCTTGCGATCGAAGGACGCATATGGGGAAAATCATCAAAGACGGTTTTGCGTTTATGGCTTATGCCAACGCGGGCTTGATCCGAAAGGTGGACGACATTCCGGTGCTCAAGCACGAACTGATCGCGCTGAGCGAATCGAAGACGCACCTGGCGATGTCCCACTATGCCCTTTTGCTGGGTGAACACGTGATAGACGTCGGTGGTCTGGAGCGGACCGCCCTGATGGAAGCGTGCTTTACCATCCTGGCGAAATGGCAGAACCAAGAGGCGAAGTTCCGCGAGGCGCTCGCGATCGCCGGACAGATCAACGATCTCGCCCGGGTCGAAACGGACCCGATCCGAACGAAAGCCTTGCGCGCCATGGGGCAGATCGCGGCGACGCCGCACGTCAGGTGGCATCCTTTGGTCGCTTCGGAATACGCCGTCGTCATGATCAACCTGCTGCATCCGAAAGATTTTGACAAAGTGAAAGAAGAACGCGAGCTACAAATCCAAATGATGAATCGCGTGTAGCGAAGATGCCAATGCCGTCGGCGCGCCAAGGGAGACGAGCGATTCGTCAGCCCTCTGGCCACCGGCGGCATTGTGTTCCAGACCTCGTGTCAGCGGCTCTTTACTGTGCGATCACGTTTCCGTTTTCGATTTGCTTTTTCACCAGGCTCCCGCCGCAGTATTTTTCGCGGAGCCTGGGTTTTTCGATCTTGCCTGTGGGATTGCGGGGCACCGTGTCGAAGATGATCCGGCGGGGGCGTTTGTAGCGCGGGAGTGCCAGACAGAAGTCCATGATGTCGGTTTCGGAGCAGACGGCGCCCGGCTTGAGCTCGATGATGGCCGCCGCGATCTCGCCGAGGCGCCGGTGGGCCAGGCCGATGACGGCCACGTCCTTGACCTGCTCGCTCTGTCGCAAAAAGTCCTCGATCTGGACGGGATAGAGGTTTTCGCCGCCCGTGATGATCACGTCTTTTTTGCGGTCGACGAGGAAGATGAAACCGTCCTCGTCTTCGCGTGCCATGTCGCCGGTGTGCAGCCATTCGCCTTTGAGAACGGCGGCCGTCGCCTCGGGATCCTTGTAGTAGCAGGTCATCACCCCGGGGCCGGACACCGCCAGTTCGCCCACTTCGCCGTGCGGCACGGGGTTGCCGTTTTCATCGACGATGCGCGTCTTCCACCCGAAGCCCGCCTTTCCGATGGCGCCGATCTTGTGCATGTTTTCGATGCCGAGGTGGACGCTGCCGGGACCAATCGATTCGCTGAGGCCATAGTTGGTGTCGTAGTCGTGTTTGGGGAAGATTTTTTTCCATCGCTTGACCAGGCTGGGCGGTACAGGTTGCGCGCCGATGTGCATCAGCCGCCACTTCGAGAGATCGTAGTTTTGCAGATCGACTTCACCGCTGTCGATTGCGTCGAGTATGTCCTGCGCCCAAGGAACCAGCAGCCAAACGATCGTCGCGCGTTCCTGGCTGGCCGCCTCGAGAATCCACTGCGGGCTGGTGCCGCGCAGGAGTACGGCCTTGCTTCCGGCCAGGAGACTGCCGAACCAGTGCATTTTTGCGCCCGTGTGGTAGAGCGGGGGGATGCAGAGAAACACGTCGTCGCGGGTCTGGCCGTGGTGGGCTTGCTCGGTGACGCAAGCCGATACCAGGTTGGCGTGGGAATGCAGGATCGCTTTCGGAAAGCCCGTCGTGCCGGATGAAAAGTAGACGGCGGCGTCGTCTTCGTCCCGCAATTTGATGTCGGGCGCTTGGGGAGAGCATGCTTCGGTCAGCGCTTCGTAGCTTTCGGCGAAAGAGGGGCAGTCCGCGCCGACGAAAAACCGTCTCGTCACAGCGGGGATCGCTTGCCGGATCGCATCGATGCGCTCGACGAATTCCGGGCCGAAGAAGAGGGTGGTCACGTCGGCCAGGGCGAGGCAGTACTGGATTTCGTCGGCGGCATAGCGGAAATTCATCGGGACGACGATCGCGCCGGACTTGAGCACGCCGAAGTAGATCGGCAGCCATTCGATGCAGTTCATCAACAGAATGGCCACGTTGTCGCCGCGTTGGACGCCGCGTTCCAGCAGGAGGTTGGCCACGCGGTTGGCTTTTTCGTCGAAGGCCGACCAAGTGATCTGTTTGCGGTAGGCGTGCTGGTGGCCGGTTTCGACCAACGCAAATTCGCGCCAGTCAAACGAATCGTCGTAATGCTCGGGGTTGACCTCGACGAGGCAGACCTCCGGACCGTAAAGCTTCGCGTTGCGTTCGAGAATGGATGTGATGGGCATGTCGACATCTCCTTTGGATCGAAATTCTTTCGCCTGCAATGTCCGGAATCTCCGGACAATGGGGCTTGGCAAAGAAACAAAAAAACTCTCGCCCCGACATAGGGCGAGAGTGACTCGCGGTACCACCTAATTTTGCAGGCCGCTCGCGCGGACCGCCTCTTCAAGTACGCGCACAAAGGTGCGGATACTCTAGTGTGCTAACGGGCACATCCGTCACAGCCTACTGGGCAAAACCGTTCGGTGTGAAGCTAGAGGATGTATTCGCGTCTATGTGCCATGCCCCTCTCATCGACCGGGAACTTTCTGTATGGCCTGAATGGACGTTACTTCTTCCTCATCGTGGCTTTTGGCGTATGCTTCGAGCTTGCGCTACGAAATTAACGCCATTATAAATCAAAGCCGCGATCTTGTCAAGCGGGAAATCCTGTAACGCCAGGGCACGGCTATTTTTCTTCGAGCTGCATTTCCACCTCGGCCATTTTTCCGCTCGCCAGTTCTTCCGGTATGTATACCTGTCCGCAACGCGGGCAACGCAAAAGCGAGGTGCTGAAGGCATGGCCGAGGTAGTTCAGCGTGGTCTTTCGCGCTTCCATTTCGACGTCGCAGAGACAGCAAAGAAAGCGTTCGTTTTCGTTCATGGCGTTTCCTCGATGGACATGCGGTGCAAGTAAACGTTGTGGAGCCGGAAGCTGCCTTCGCCCTCCGCTTCGTAGCACACCCAAAACGTGAGCTTTCCTTGCGCGAGGTGGGCAGTGATGCGTCCGCTTTCTTTGTCGAGTACCTTTTTGCCGCTTTGTTCCGCATACGCGATGACGGCCTTGACGTTGTCTTCCACGACGAGATCGCGATCCATCTTGCGCTGGACGGCTTCGTCGATCGAGAGCGCAAACGAAAAGAGATCTTCTGGCGGCGGGACGGGCTCCTGTGCCAAAAAGGCATGGGCCAATTCCCGTTTCAGACGGTGGCGGTTGTGGCGGCGGGCCGTGAGCGTCGGCGGCGTGCGCGCGGCACGGTCTTCGTCCGGAAAGAAGATCGCATCAAGTACGTGGAGGGCGGGCTGGCCGTCTGCGGCAAAGTGGTCGCGGCAGTTCGTGCAGTAGGTGATCACAGCTCCGGCGTTTGGGCGGTAGGCCGATCGCAGAACCGTCTCGTAAAGGGTGCGGTCGGCGCCGTAAATGAGACCGCCATAACCGCAGCAGCGTCCCTTGTCTTCTTCGGGGGTTTCCGACCATGCGAGTCCACACCGATCGAGAAGGCGGCGGACGCTCTGGCGCATGGACGGAAAATCCGAGCTCGCGCATGGATCGAACAATGTGGCCCGCTCACGGGTGTTTTGTGGGAACGCTTCACCTTCTTGCGCCTTCAATTCCCAGAGCGACAGGATTTGGATGTCCGGCAAGTGTCGTGCAAACACGTCGATGCAGGTGGGGCAGGGGAGGACGAAAGTCGGCCGATCCCATTCCACCCAGGCATCGCGAATGCGCGCCAACACGGCGGCATGGGATTCGCCTTCGGCAGCCCATTCGGCGGGCGCACCGCAACACGAGACGAGGAGCGCAGAGCTGCCGCCAAAGCGCTCGCGCATCCAAGTGAAAGTTTTTGCAACGTAAGCGGGATCGGAAGCACCCATCTGGCAGCCGGGAAAGAGGACGTAGCGCGCCCGTTTGCCTTCCGAAGCCGCGATCGCCAAATACGCGTCCTCGCTTTGGGCGTCCTTCATTTCATCGAGCCAATACGCGTAGATCGCGCTCGGAACTTGTTTCTTTTGCGCGAGAAGCTGTTTGCTTTCCATGTAAACGGCTTGGAAATCGATGCCCACCGGACAGACATCGCGGCAGCGCCCACACTGCGTACAGGACAGAATGGCGCGCAATGCGGGCTTGCCCGAAAGCGGGGTCGAATGCAGGGTGTCGCTCAGCTCGACGATGGCTTTCTTGGGGTCTTTGCGGTGGTATTGGAGCAAGTCGCAGGACTCGACACAGCGGTTGCACGCGCACAAAAGACAACGTTGCGCTTCGCCCTGCGCTTGATCCGCGTCGAGGGGGTTATCCGCAGGCGGGAGCGCGGACGGCTTGCGCGGCACGCGGGCCGTGTCGGGGCGGTACACCGCTTGGCTGGCTGTGCTTTCCGCCGAGGATTCGCCCGGCATGCGGCCGACCTTGATGTAGGTTTCGATTTCGTAGGAGCGATCGCTCGCTTCTCGGATGCAGGAGAGCAGTTCGAGAGCCGGGTTGCGGACCGCGCCCGCAAAGAAAACGCCGGTTTGGGGTTCGGCACGATCGCCATCGGCGCGATTGCCATCGGCACGATCGCCATCGGCACGATTGCCATCGGCGCGATTGCCGAAAGTGGCGCCGCCCGCGCCCGTGCAGACGAGGATGGCGTCGAAGCCCTCGCATGGGAGATCGGCCATTTCGCACTTCGTTTCGATGTGTAGATATTTGAGCGCGTGCAGCGCCGCGATTTCGGCTTCAAACACGGAGGGCGAAAGTCGATCGCCCAGAAGCGGAAGCAGTTGACCGCCGAGCCGATCGCCCTTTTCGGCGAGCGTCGTGCGGTAGCCGCGCTGGGCGAGCTTGGCCGCCGCCGTCATGCCGCTGAGACCGCCGCCGACGATGAGTATGCGCTTCTTTTTGTCCGGAATGTAAAAGGGTTTCGGGGGCGTGGCTTGGCTGTCCTGCCACAAAAACCGCTCGATCCGGTTCAGCGCGACCGGATCGTCAACATCCGCGCGCGGGCAGGCGCTTTCGCAGGGGCGCGGACAAAGCTGCGATACGATGCCGGGGAAGACGGCGGACTTCGCGAAAGCGCGAAACGCCGCCGAAAAGGAGCCGATCTTGGCCCTTTCGATCATGTCTTTGACGTCGATACCGAGCGGACACGCGCGCGCGCAGGGCGGCGGAGCGTCGGCGATGCAGTCGCGCAGGAGTTGATGGGGATCCAACATGGAGTTTGCCTCGCTGTAAAAAAGCGCGAGAAAGTGCCCAATGGACACTTTCTCGATTGTTTCGCCTTGTGAAAACGTTCGATGCCTAGACGGGGTTTTCCTTGATGAAGTCGATCGCGTCGTAGAAGTCTTCGCCGAAGAAGTACTTCTCCTGAACGAGAGGCGTACCGGCGTTGGCGGCGTCCATCGCGGCCTTGACCTTGTCGGGCGTCGCGGGGAGCGTATAGATCCGCGCACCGGTGGCGTTGCCGATCGCATTGATGATCGACATGTGCCCGCCGGATTGGAAGCATTCGGACGCGCCGCCCGAGAATTGTGGGCCGTTGGGGCGCGGTGTCTCGTTGTACTCGACCGTGAAGTTTTCCCCGTCGGGGATGACGTCGATGTAGGGGAAGCCGGCACCGGCCAAGCTGGCGTGCTTCTTGTGGTCGGAATAGTCTTCCGAGAGCGCATAACCGATGACGTGCTCCATGCCGCCGTAAGCTTGCCCGTCGACGGCGAGGTAGTTGCCGATCACGCCGACGTCGGCGACGCCGTGCATGGCGACCACTTTGACCTGACCGGTGGCGACGTCCACTTCGACTTCGGCCGCATATGCCGCGTAGGAGTGTTCGATCGTCGGATTGCCTTGGCCGGTGTTCGGGTCAAGCGGGGAAAGCTTCAGTTCGGCGGGCGTATCGTAGACGCCGGTGTATTTCGTCGGGATGCCTTCCGCGACCATTTCGTCGTAGCTGCGGAAACTGCCGTCCGGCTTGCGCATGGCGTCCATCAGTTTTTCCGCCGCGTCGAGCGTGGCGTTTCCCGCGTAGAAGTGCGAACGACTGGCGGCTGCGACGCCGGTTGGCGGGCAAAGGCCGGTGTCGTTCATCACGAAACGGATCTGTTCGGGCGCCAGGCCGAGCGGGCGCAGCGCTTCATGTGTATGCACGAGCGCGCCGACGTCGCCACCCTGTCCGATCTCTTCCCAGGAATTGAAGTTCGTGACGCTGCCGTCGGGGTTGAGCTCCAGCGCGACCTCCGAATGGTCGATGGTCATGCCGACCTGGTAAGCGCCGCACGCCACGCCGACGCCGTACTTTTTCTCGGCGGTCGAGGCTGCTTCGGCGTGTGCCTTAAGGGCCTGGTATTTCGGGCGCAGCTTGTCGAAGATGCCTTCCATGGGGTAGACGGACAAGATGTGTCCGGCGTTGGCGGTGTCGCCGGGGCGGAACACGTTCTGGTAGCGGAATTCGAAGGGATCGATGCCGGTTTTTTCGGCGAGCATGTCCATCAACGCTTCGGAAGCCGTCATGGTCTGCGGCGAGCCGAAGCCGCGGTAAGCGGTCGAAAAGGCCTGGTTCGAGAACGTTGCGCTGCTCAGGGCCATGACGTTGGGCAGCGTGTAGGGGAAGGCAAAAAAGCGCAAACCCGCATAGCAGAGGTCGGCCGCTAGTTCCGAGTAGGAGCCTTTGTCGTACATGATGTCGATTTCACCCGCGAGGAGTTTGCCCTTTTCGTCACAGGCGAGGCGGGCATTCGAATAGGACGCGGCGCGTTTGCCGGTGTAGTGCTGGTGTTCGGCGTAGGTGAAGGCGAGCGAAACCGGCTTGTCGAGCGCGAGGGCTGCCACGCCGACCAGCGCCGCCATACCGGGCGAAAAGGCGTAGCCAAAGCTGGCGCCCGCCGGGTTTTCGATGATGCGGATTTTGTCCATCGGGAGGCCGACGCCCGCCGCGATCAAGGCGATCGTCATGTGCAGGGCGTGGGACTTCATCTGGAGCGTGAGTATGCCGTCCGCGTCGACGTAGCCCTGGGCGACGTCCGGCTCGATGGGCAGATGCGGCTGGCGCGTCGTGTAGAAGCTGCCTTCGACGACGTGCGCGGCTTGCGGCACGACTTCGCGCGTGTCTTCGCCCTTCAAAAGAGGAATCCGGAAGAAGACATTCGGCACGCCGGGGTGAATTTCGAGAGCGTCTTCCGCCATAGCGTCGAGCGCTTCGAGGTATTCGGGCAGGTGCTCCAGCTCGACTTTGACGAGCTTGGCCGCTTCGCGCGCATGCTTTTCGGTGTCGGCAGCGACGAGGGCGATGATGTCGCCGCGGCGGAAGATCTTTTTGTCGGCGAGGATCGGGCGTTCGAAGCCGTCGGTCTTGGCGCGCGGATGGCCGAGCGGGAAGGTGATGCGGTTGATTCCCTTGACATCGGCTGAGGTAATGATGCGGTGGACGCCGGGGGCTTTTTCCGCCTCGCTGAAGTCGACGCTGAGCAGGTTGGCGTGGGAACAATCCGGCATGACAGGCGCGAGGAAGTAAATGTCCTCGGCTTTTTGGGCGACGTCGTTGCCGTAATCGCAGGTGCCCAGCACCTTCGAAAGCGCGGACGGGCGCGGGATGCGCGTGCCGTAGATCTTCTGGTCGGCCGGCATTTTCCACGCGATGTCTTCCATGGTGCATTCGCCGCGCATGACTTTTGCGGCGTCCAGCACGGCATCGACGAGCATTTTGTAGCCCGTGCAGCGGCAGGCGTTGCGGTGTTTGCGGAACCATTCGCGAATGTCTTCGCGGCTGGGGTTGTCGTTTTGATCCAGCAGTGCCTTGGCCGAGACGATAAAGCCCGGCGTGCAGAAGCCGCACTGAACGCCGCCGTGTACCATCCAGGCGAGCTGCAAGGGATGCAGGTGCTCCGCTGTCCCGAGGCCCTCGATCGTCACGACGCAGCTCGATTCTGCCACTGTCTTCATCTTGCGTACGCAGGAACGGACGAGCTCGCCGTCCAAGATGACATTGCATGCGCCGCACTGGCCGGTGCCACAGCCGATTTTCGTGCCCGTCAAGCCGAGGCGACGCAATACGTCGGCCAGGCTGTCCCGTTCCGGATCGCAAAGGAAACTGCGTTCCGCGCCATTGATCTTGAGCGTTTTCCTCATTGTCGCCATAAGGTCCTCCATTGTGTCGAAGGTGAAGGGTGGTTTTGGATGAAATTGGTCGAATGAGGGGCTTTTCAGAGAGAAGATCGGTAGAACAGATGAATAAGGTCATTATATCGCCAATGCATAGCGGTGACAAGGCCTTGCAGCGGGCTCGCGGTTGGGCACGCTCTGAGACCACACGCGCTACTGTTGGCAACCAAAAGCAACACCGCCCTGTGCTTCGGCAGAGCGGTGTTGTGATGCCTATATTTGCAAGATTCGTGGAACGCCCTAAAACCAGCTCGACTGCCGCGCGATCGTTTGGGACGCTTCGCGGACGAGGGGCGCGAGTTCCGCCATGCGATGGTCGCTCATGCGCGTGCTCGGGGCGGAAACCGAAAAGGCGAAACGGCAACGCCCCGTTCGTTCGCGGATGGCGGCTGCGATGCACCGCAGACCGGCTTCGTTTTCCTCGTCGTCGATGGCGTAACCGCGTTGGCGCGTGACCGCCAGTTCTCGCGAGAGCGCGTCGAGCGATGTGATCGTGTGCTCGGTGAGCGCTTGCTTGTCGGACATGTCCCAAATGCGTGCCACGTCATCGGCTTCCAGCATGGCGAGGATGGCTTTTCCCGCTGCCGTGCAGTGGAGGGGACGGCGCATCCCGATGCGGGAAGCCATATAGTAGGCGTTGGATTCCGATTCCGCTTTGTAGAGGTAGACGATGTCGGCACCGTCGCGGGTCACGAGGTGGACGGTCTCCCGGCAGGCGTCCCGCAGCCCATCCAATATGGGGCGCGCGATCGCGATGATGTCCGCATTGCCCAGCATGCGTCCGGCGATCTCGTAGAGCTTCCAGGTGAGCTGGTAAAAGCACTCGCGCTCATCGGTTTTTTGTACGTATCCCAGATCGATCAGCGAGGCCAACAAGCGGTGTGCTGTGCTCTTGTGAAGGCAAGCGTCGCGCGCGATCTCGCTCAGGCGGGCGCCTTCTTTTTTGGTCGATAGCAATTCCAGCAGCGCAAACGCGCGCTTCAGCGACTGAACACTTGACTCTGCCATAAAACGCTCCCATCGTGCAATACCGTGTGACCGACATTATACCAGATTCCGATCCGAACGCATACCGAAGAAAATGCGGCGCGACTTGCGACTTGGCATGCATTTCGGGCCTTGCCAAAACGCTGCATCCTTGAGATAATACAAACGGTTCATATTGCAGACCTACGTTTCATAATATGGAACATATACAGAGGTGACGCCATGCATCCCATTCTGGAACAAATCAGCCGCATCGGCATCGTACCCGTCATCAAGATCGACGACCCGCAAAACGCCCTTCCCCTGGCCCACGCCCTCGTCGAAGGAGGGATTCCCTGTGCCGAAGTGACCTTCCGCACCGCACAGGCGGCCGACGCCATTCGCGCCATGGCCGCCGGATCGGCTGACATCCTGGTGGGCGCCGGCACGGTCCTGAGCACCGAACAAGTCGACCGCGCCATCGACGCAGGCGCTTCTTTCATCGTCAGCCCGGGTTTCAACCCAGAGGTCGTCGCCCACTGCGTCAAGCGCGGCATCCCGATCACGCCCGGTTGCGCGACCCCTTCCGACATCGAACGCGCGCTTGCATTTGGCTTGGAAGCCGTCAAGTTTTTCCCGGCCGAACAGGCGGGCGGACTCGACTACATCAAGGCGGTCTCCGCCCCTTACGGCAACGTGAAGTTCATCCCGACAGGCGGCATCAACGCCGAAAATCTGGGGCGCTACCTCGCCTTCGACAAAGTGCTCGCCTGTGGCGGGTCCTGGATGGTCCAGGCCGACTGGATTCGCGACGGGCGCTTTGACGAGATCGCCGCGCTCTGCCGCGAAGCCGTTCACAAGATGCTGGGTTTCTCACTCGCGCACATCGGAATCAACACGGAAAGCGATGCCGAAGCGCTTCGTTCGGCCGAGCAAATCGCGCGGCTCTTCGGATTCGCCGTCAAGCCGGGGAGCAGCTCCGTGTTCGCGGGCACGGCATTCGAGTTCATGAAGGCACCCTATCTCGGGAAAAACGGCCACATCGCCATCGCGACCAAGAGCCTGTCACGCGCTCGATATCAGCTCGAACGCCAAGGTTTCGGCTTCCGGGACGACACGGAAAAGCGCGACGCCAGCGGTGCACCGATGGCCATCTACCTCCAGGACGAGTTCGCGGGCTTTGCCATTCACCTGCTGCAAGCTGGAAAGTGAGGGGTATCATGAAAAAAAGAGTTGTCAGTTTCGGGGAAATCATGCTCCGCCTCGCGCCAGAGGGATACGAGCGCTTTGTGCAGTCCCGTCGATTTGGCGCAAGCTATGGCGGCGGGGAAGCGAACGTCGCGGTGTCACTCGCCAACTTCGGCCTCGACGCGGCTTTCGTGACCAAGCTGCCCACCCACGAGATCGGCCAGTCCGCAGTGAACGCCCTGCGCCAGTTCGGCGTGGATACGAGCGCAATCGCGCGCGGCGGTGCGCGTGTCGGCATCTACTTCCTCGAAAAAGGCGCGTCCCAGCGTCCGTCCAAGGTCATTTACGACCGCGCTGGATCTTCGATTGCGTCGGCGGACGCCGCCGACTTCGATTGGGACACCATTTTTGCGGGTGCCGACTGGTTCCACTTCACCGGCATTACGCCCGCGCTGGGAGACAAGGTGGCGGCGATCTGCCTCAGCGCCTGCCAAGCCGCCAAAGCCAAGGGATTGACCGTCTCCTGCGACCTCAACTACCGGAAAAACCTCTGGAGCCGCGAAAAGGCGGGCCAGGTCATGGCGGGCCTGATGGAATACGTCGATGTTTGCATCGCCAACGAGGAAGATGCCGCCGACGTGTTCGGCATTCGCGCCGCCAATACCGATGTCACGAGCGGACAAGTCGACCACAATGCCTATCAGGACGTCGCGCGTCAGTTGGCAGCGCGCTTTGGTTTTTCGCGCGTCGCGATCACGCTGCGCGAATCGATCTCGGCGAGCGACAACAACTGGGCAGGCATGCTCTACGACGGCCAGCAATGCTATTTTTCCAAAACGTATGCCGTTCGCATCGTCGATCGCGTCGGCGGCGGCGACAGCTTTGGCGGTGGCTTGATTTACGCGTCGCTCATGGACTATGCGCCCCAGGAAGCGATCGAATTCGCGGTGGCGGCGAGCTGTCTCAAACACAGCGTCGAGGGCGACTTCAACATGGTCGGCGTCGACGAAGTCAAAAAACTGGCGGGCGGCGATGCATCCGGCCGCGTCCAGCGTTAGGGGAGGAAGCGATGAAGCTCGACACCTACCTGGCCGATCTCGAAGAACGAATTGACATCGAAGAAGAAGAACGCATCGCGCAAACGTGGCTGGATTTCGCCGACCTCCGCTGTGATACGCCCTACTTTGAACCCCGACGCGCGCCGCATCCCCCGACCGTCGAATGGAAGCCCATGCTGATCAACGACGCGCTCGAAAGCGACGAGGGCATGGTCTACCAACAGCTCTGCCTCATCTCGGACGTGCTGCGGCGGGGCGGCGGCGACATGCTCTGCCTGCGCAGCAATTTCGGCACGGGCATCATCCCGGGCATCTTCGGCGCGGAGACTTTCATCATGCCGCGCGAAACGAATACCCTCCCGGGATCCCGTCCTTTGGCGGGCGGCATTGACGCCATCCGGCGCATCCTGGACGCGGGTCGCTATGATTTCGAATCGGGATATGCCAAGCGCGTGTTTACCGTCGCGGAACTCTACCTGTCGAAGATCGCCGCCTTCCCTAAGCTACAGCGCTATCTCTCCTACTACAACCCCGACTTGCAGGGGCCGCTGTCGCTCTGTGAGGCGACCTGGGGCTCCGACATCTATGCCGACGTGTTTGACGAGCCCGAGCTGGTCGAGCAGGCGCTCGATTTCTTTGCCGACGTCTACATCGACTTCACGAAGAAGTGGCACGCGCTCTGCCCGCCCTACGACGCGACGCACAGCGTCGAATGGGGCTGCCTGCACCGCGGCGGTACGATCATCCGCAACGATGCTGCGATGAACATTTCGGGCGAGATGTACCGGCAATATGTCGCCCCGCGCGACCAGCGCATCATCGACGCCTTTGGCGGCGGCGTGCACTTTTGCGGGCGCGGACACCACTTCATCGGGCATGTCGCCGCGCTTCGCGGTCTGAGTTGCATCAACCTGTCGCAGCCCGACTGGAACGACATGGAGATCATCTACCAAAACACCATCGATCGGGACATCATCATCTTCGGCATGGTGCCGGAGGAGGTCGAACGCGCCACGCAGGCAGGCCGTCCGCTGCGTGGGCGTGTGCACTGCGGGGCATCGCAGGCGGCTTGGCGCGAAGAAGCGGATGCGTGACGAATAGAAAACGTTTTTCTTCAAGCAAAGCCGCAATCCAAATGAGTGCGCGAAAGCGCGAGGATCGATCCGATGCGTCCCGCCGAAAGGGAGGAAGGTCGCAGACGGCTTCCGTGGCCATTCGGCTTTCGTAGGCCGCAATTCTTTTTCGGAATGATATTGACAAATGTTTGTCTATATTGTATCTTCGTGGTAAGGTAAACGTTTTCTCAATCGCATGCCCTTTCTGTTCCATATTTTGCATTCCCATCGTGCCTCGTCCTGTCGTCCCATCATCGTTTGGAGGATTCACCATGAAGCATTTGAAATCGTTCCTTTCGGTCGCACTTGCAGCTGCGATGCTCGTTTCCATGGCCGCATGTGGCGGCTCGACGCCCCCGCCCGCCGAAGCGAAACCGTCCGCCGAAGCAGCACAGCCGGCCGCCGAGGAAGCAAAGGCGGAGGAACCCAAAGCCGATGCGGAAGCGCCTGCCGCGAACGCGGAACTCACCGGCGAACTGCGCGTCACGACGCAGTCGTGGATGATGGGCAAGTACGACTTCGAGGGCATGAAAGCCGAATTCGAAGCGAACCACCCGGGTGTGACCGTCGTCTACAACAAAGTGGACAACGCCGACGTCACGACGAACATGCTGCAATGGTCCCAGGGCAAGACAGACTGCGACATCGCCATCGGCGGCAGCCGTGAGCACGCCGTCCAGTACGCCGCGAAGGACTACATCATCAGCTTCGACGACGACTTCTTCGCCGGTGACTACACCAAAGACAAGTTCTTCCCGGCCTTCCTAGAGCTGGGCAACGTCGACGGCACCCAGTACATGATCCCCGTGACGGGCGAAGTCATGTTCATCGTCGCGAACAAAGAACTCATGAAAAACGCCGGCATCGCCGACGCGAACGGCGCCATCGCCGCGCCGAAGACCTGGGCGGAGCTGACGGAATACGCCAAGGCCGCCACCGTTTCCGAAGGCGGCAAAGTGACGCAAACCGGCCTTTCGATCGATTGGGGCACCAACTTCATGGCCTACTCCTACCTCGCCTGCTTGCAGGGCCTGAAGGGCAACTTCTACGAATCGGACGGCCATACGATCGACTTCACCAGCCCGCAGTCGGCTGAACTCCTCCAGACCTGGACCGATCTCGTCAAAGCCGGCTACACGCCGACCGATACCTTTGCCGATGCCGATGCCGGACGCACGAACTTCAAAGCCGGCAAGGTCGCCATGCTGCTCACCGCCGCCTCCCGCTGGATCGAATGCCAAGAGAACGTCGGCCAGGGCAATACGACCGTGCTGCCCATCCCCGGCACCGACGCGAACGGCTCGCTCGTCTACATCCACGGCGCCGTCATCCCGAAGGCTTCCAAGCAGATCGAGCTGGCCAAACTCTTCATTCAGGAAGAACTCCTCAGCGCGAAGGTCCACCAGCAGGCACTGAACACCTATGGCAAGATGTCGCCCATGCTCGCCCACTATGAAAACCTCGACAACCCCGATTGGCCGATGGTTCTCGAAGCGACGAAGAGCGGCGTGACGACCCCGCTGTACAAGGATTTCTCCAAGCTCGACACCAACATGCAGGTCGAAATCCAAAAGTGCATCCAGGGCGCGCAGTCGGTGGCCGACACACAGGCCCACCTGTCCAAGACCATCGGTGGACTTGACCTGAGCACCGGCCTCAAATAAGCAAAGAAGCAACGCGCCAACCGGGCGCACAACGAACCGCAGAGGCTTCGAACGCTTCTGCGGTTCGTTACAAAAAGGGGGGCGAAAAGCCGCTATGAAACGCAATCTGTCGTCCGGTGTCAAACGTCAACTGACCGGGTATGCTTTTTTGACGCCGGGCTTTCTCTTCATCGCCATCTACATGGCTTATCCGCTCGTGCGGTCCCTGTTTCTCAGCTTTACCCAGTACAACTTTGCGTTCGACGACGCGCCGACCTTTGTCGGCCTCAAGAACTACGTCGACATGTTCTCCGACACCTTTTTTCTCGACGCGCTCCGCAACACGACGGTCTTTGCCGTTGTGTTCTTCCCGAGCGTGATTGTGCTGTCACTGATCGTCGCTTTGCTGCTCGATCACGGCGTGCGCGGATCGGCCTTTTTCCGCACTTGCATCTTCTTGCCGGTCGTCGTGCCGCTCTCCCTCACGGGTATCATCTTCCAGTGGATCCTGAACGAAAACTACGGGCTCCTCAACTGGTTTTTGTCGGACTTTCTCCCCTTCACGTCCTGGGCGCACAACTGGCTGGGGGAGGACAAATGGGCGATGGTCAGCATCATCGTCGTCAGCTTGTGGAAAAACATCGGCCTGCTCGTCGTCATGTTTATGGCCGGATTGCAGGCGATTTCAAATGACATCATCGAAGCTTCGATGATCGACGGCTGCAACACGATGCAGCGCATTTTCCGCGTCGTGATCCCCAACCTGAAAGAGAGCTTCGTGATATGCGGCATTTGGGCGATCATCCAGGCGGTCAAGGTCTTCGAGCAGCCCTTCATCATGACGAACGGCGGCCCCGGTACGGCGACGCTCGTGCTCTACCAATACACATGGATGAACGCGTTCAAGCACTTTGAGATGGGCTACGCGTCCTCGATCGCCTACTTCATGGGCGTCGTCATCCTCGTGCTGTCTTACCTCAACATGCGCGTCAACCGCAGCGACGAAGAAAAAGAAGCCATTCAGAAAAAACGCGAGCAGAAAAAACGCAAGGCCGAGGCCAGATTGGAGGGGACTGTCGCGTGAAAAAGAAATCCATTGCGGCCAACACCGCCATTTTCCTCGTGCTGGCAATCACGGCGTTCGTGTTCATCGTCCCGTTCATTTGGACCCTCTTGACCTCGATCAAGAGCAACGAGGACATCTATGCCGCGACCATGGTCATTCTGCCCACCCACGTGACGTTCGAGCATTACGTCAAGGTCATCACGCAGATGGGCGACTTCCTCCGCTACTTCTCCAACTCTGTCGCGACCTCGTTTTGGAGCGTGCTGGCGACCGTCGTGTTGAGCGCGACCTTGGGCTATGCGTTCGCCAAACTCGACTTCAAGTTTAAGAATGTCTACCTGGGTTTCATCCTCTTCATCCTGACCCTCCCTTACGTCATCTACCTGATCCCGATCTACCTCATGCAGTCGAAGCTCGACTTGATCGACAAGGTGGGCGGTCTGGTGCTCCCCTACGTCGCGACCAACCTTCCGATGGCCGTGTTCATCATGCGCGGACAGTTCAACGGCGTGCCCGACACGCTGAGCGAGGCTGCCATGCTGGACGGCTGCAACGCCTGGCAGATCTTCTACAAGATCGTGTTGCCTGTCGTCAAGCCCGGCATCGCGACGGTGATCATCTTCACCTTCATCAACGTATGGGGCGAATTCACCTATGCCCGCACGCTGACTTCGACGATCAATTCCCAGACGCTGCCGGTCGGCATTACCTTCTTGCGCGACGAGGCGGCGTCCTGGCAGTATGGAACGCTGACAGCGACGATCACGCTCTCGCTGATCCCGCTGCTGGCCATCTTCCTGAGCATGCAAAAGTACTTCGTCGCCGGCCTGATGGAAGGCGCACTCAAGGGTTAAACCGCCGAATGCGGCGAATCAAAGGGGGGTGTGTTTCGAAGATGTTTTCGCAAAACGCAGACCGGAAGCCCACGTCTGGCGGCGAGCCGTCTGCCAAAGCGGGCATGCAGCTCTTCTTTGATCTGCTTCGGCAAAATGCCTGGGAGTTGCTCCTCCTCAATCTGATGTTTTTGTTGGCGTCGCTTCCGGTGATCACACTGCCCCCCGCCCTCGCCGCCATGAGCCGGATCAACATGCAGGCGTTTGAGCAGCGCGGCTGTCCGCTCCTGCGTTCATTTTGGACCGCGTTTCGGGAGACATTTGGGGCATCCTACGCCATCGGACTCCCGATCGCCGTCGTCGATATGGCTGCGTTCTTCCTCGTTCCCTTTTACCTGGCGGCTGCGGCGCAAAACGCTATGTTTTTCCTGCCGCTGGCCGTCGTCGTCACGACGGTACTGCTGGCGACGATGGCGGGCTTTTACGCCTTTGCGATGCTGGGCACGGTCGATCTGCCGCTCGGGAAGCTCCTCAAGAACGCGATCCTTTTGGCCTTCCTGCGCTTTCCCGTCAACGTGGCGGCCTGTGTCGCCCTTGCTTTCATCGCGATCGTGATCCTGATCGGTCTGCCGTATACGGCGGCGGCGCTGTCGATCGCGTTTGCCCTGGGCAACTTCATCGCGACCTTTTGCGCGTGGGGCGGCATACGGCGCTACATCGTCGCCGACGATCCCCGATAACCCGCATTCCACACTAGCACGCCGGGAGGAAATGCCGTGTCGAAGAAAATCGTGACGATCAAGGATGTCGCAACGGAGATGGGCGTTTCCGTCACGACCGTCCACAAGGCGATTTACAACAAAAAGGGCATCAACGGCGCCACCCGCCGCGAGATCCTCGACTACATCGACAAGAACAACTTCAAGCTCAACAAAGTGGCCTCCGCGCTGAAGCGCCGCCCCATTCGCCTGGCATCCGTCGTGATCGAGCCGGTGGGCATCAACCACTATTTTTATGCCAGCGTGCAAAAGGGCATCGACGACGCCAACAGCGACCTCGAGCCTTTCAACGTCGAGCTGACCCGATACTTCACCGACTTCAACGCGGCATCCCAAAAGCGCGTACTCAAACAGGTGCTGGACGAGCGCGGCGACGAGATCGACGGGCTACTCTTCGTTCCGGCCCACGAGCGCAGCTTGGCGGAGGACGTCGCACGCTTTACCGAAAGGGGCACGAAGGTCGTCACGGTCAACAGCGATGCGCTGGGCAGCACGCGAAGCGCCTGCGTCACCAGCAACGCGAAGATGGCCGGGCAAATCGCGGCCGAGCTTTTGACGCGCTGCAACGGCGAGCGCGAAGGGCAGGTCATCCTGCTGGGCGGCAACCACGAGATGTACAACCACCGCCGGATCGCCAACGGTTTTTTTTCCTACATGCGCGAGGAAGCGCCTTCGCTCGACATCCTGGAGCTTTACGACTTCGAAGATCTCAAAAGCACGGAGCGCAAACTGCGCAAGTACCTGTCGAGCTTTGACGACATCGCGGGCCTTTTCAGCAACACGAGCCGCAATACCTACGTCATGTGCCAGGTCATCGCCGATATGGGCTTGTCCGGACGCTTTCCGGTGATTGGCAGCGACGTGTTTGCCGAGCTGATGCCCTTCTTTGCGGATCGAACCCTCATGGCTTCGACCTACCAAAACCAATACATGCAGGGCTATCGGGGCTTACAGAGCCTTTACTACCTGATCACAGGGGAAGAATCCGTTCCCGACCTGACAGAGATGCACATCGGCATCGCCATCCAGAGCAATGCCGCAAGCTTTCTGACCTGAGACATGGCGCGATTGATCTTCCGATCGACAGCATGAGCCCGAATCTTCCGACTGCGTCGCGGCAGCCAGAAATGGAGGAACGAATCACGTTGAAAACTTTTATGAACGACGACTTTTTGCTCAGCACCGACAGCGCCCGCTTGCTCTACCACGACTACGCGAAAGCGGCGCCCATCCTCGATTACCACTGCCACATCAACCCGGCCGACATCGCGACCGACAAGCGCTATGATACGATCACAGACCTTTGGCTGGGGGGCGATCACTATAAATGGCGCGCCATGCGCTGCAACGGCATCCCGGAAAGCGAGATCACCGGCGCCCGCGAACGCGATCCCTTTCTGCTCTTTCAACGCTGGACGCAGACCCTCCAGCGCGCGATCGGCAACCCGCTCTACCATTGGAGCTATTTGGAACTCAAGCGCTATTTCGGCATCGACGAAGCCCTGACCGAGGCCAATTGCCGCGCCGTCTACGACCGCTGCAACGAACGCCTGCAGGACGAGGACATGAGCGTCCGCGGCTTGATCCGCCAGTCCCGCGTCAACCTGATCTGTACGACCGACGATCCCGCCGACGACCTGCAATGGCATCGGTCGATCGCGGAGGACACTTCCTTTGCCTGCCAAGTATTGCCCGCGTTCCGTCCTGACAAGGCGATGAATGTCGACAAACCCGGCTTCGCCGCCTACGTCGAAACGCTCGCCGCAGCGGCTGGAAGCCCCATTCGGTGTTTTGACGATCTCATGGGCGCGTTGCGCAGCCGCATGGATTTCTTTGACCGCATGGGCTGCCGCGTCTCCGACCACGCCCTCGATCATCCGGTCTGTACCCCGGCCGATCCCGCCACGCTCGACGCGATCTTCGCCGAGGCACTCGAAGGAGAAGTTTCGACCGCGAAGGCCGATGCGCTTAAGACGGCGGTTTTGACCTCGCTGGCCGCTCGCTACGCCGAATTGGGCTGGGCGATGCAAATCCACTACGGCTGCATCCGCAACAATTCCGACCGAGGCCTCGCAAATGTGGGTTGCGATTCAGGCTTTGACTGCATGGCGGACAGCGGCGGTGCGGCGGCGCTCGTCAATTTTTTGCGGCAGCTCGAAAACGCGGGCGCATTGCCGCGCATGGTGCTCTACTCGCTCAATCCCGCCGACAACGAAGTCATCATGACGGTGGCGGGCAGCTTCAGCCTCGACAGCGGCTGCGCGACGAAGATCCAGCTTGGGTCGGCATGGTGGTTCAACGACCACAAGACCGGCATGCAGAAGCAGCTCATCGATTTTGCCAACCTTGGCGTGCTGGGCAACTTCATCGGCATGCTGACCGACAGCCGCTCCTTCCTGTCCTATACGCGGCACGAGTATTTCCGGCGCATCCTCTGCGATCTCGTCGGCCGCTGGATGGAGGACGGCGAGATCGTGAACGACCCGTCGGCGACAGGCGGGCTGATCCGGGATATTAGCTACAACAACGCCGTTCGCTTCTTCGGTTTCGACCTGCCATTGGTCCAATAGGAGGCCATGCTGATGAATACGCTCACATACGACACACTGCGCGCGTCCGATTACGAAGGCTATCTCCTCGAAAACGCGCCCGAACGCGTGCTCCAGTTTGGCGAGGGCAATTTTCTGCGCGCCTTCGTCGACGACTTCATCGACCGTCTGAACGAGTGCGCGGGCTTCGACGGAAAAGTGGTGCTCGTGCAGCCGATCGCGCCCGGTCTCGCCGGAATGATCAACGATCAGCAGGGGCTCTACACGCTCTACCTGCGCGGCTTTGCGGACGGCCAGGCCGTCGATGAAAAACGCGTCATTTCCTGTGTTTCTCGCTGCCTCAACCCTTATGACGACTTCGATGCGCTTCTGGCTTGCGCAAAAAACCCCGACTTACGCTTCATCGTCAGCAACACGACCGAAGCCGGCATCGTCTACGACGCGAATTCCACTTTTGATCAGAGGCCGCCTCACTCTTTTCCGGCCAAACTGACGCGCTTTCTCTACGAGCGCTTCCAAAACGGCCTGTCCGGCTTCATCGTGCTGAGCTGCGAGCTGATCGACGACAACGGACGCATCCTGCGCGAATGCGTGCTGCGCCATGCGGCGGAATGGAAGCTGGGCGAAGCGTTTTCGCGCTGGATCGAAGGCGAGAACACCTTCTGCTCGACGCTCGTCGATCGCATCGTGACCGGCTATCCGCGCGCCGAAGCCGACGCGCTCAACGCGAAAAACGGCTACACCGACAATCTGATCGACACCGGCGAATGCTTCGGCCTCTGGGTGATCGAGGGGCCGCAGTCCTTGCTGGCGGAACTTCCCTTCGATCGGGCGGGCCTTCCCGTCATCGTCACGGACGATCACAGCCCCTACAAACAGCGCAAGGTCCGCATCCTCAACGGTTCCCACACCTCGATGGTGCTCGGCGCTTACCTCGCCGGTTTTGACATCGTGCGCGACTGCATGCACGACGACATTGTACGCGGCTTTATGGAAAAGGCCATCTTCGACGAGATCATCCCGACGCTTTCTTTGCCGTGCGACGAACTGATCGCCTTTGCCCAGTCCGTCACCGACCGCTACCAGAACCCCTTCATCGACCACAAACTGCTCGACATCGCGCTCAACTCGACCGCCAAGTGGCGGGCACGCGTGCTGCCGAGTGTCAAAGGCTATCTGGAATCGACCGGAAAGCCGCCGCGCTGCCTCAGCTTTTCGCTCGCCGCCTACCTCGCGTTCTACCGCGCGGGCGAAGCACTGGAAAACGGCACGCTCGTCGCGCGTCGGGGTGACGATAGCTACGCCATACGCGACGACGAATGGGTGCTGGAATGGTTCCTCGCGCATCGGCATCTCGACGCCGCGGCGCTCACACGGGAACTCTGCCGCAACGAGCGGATGTGGGGGGAAGATCTGACGGCGCTTCCGGGCTTTGCCGAAGCCGTCGCTTCGAGCTTGGAAGCGATCGACCGCGACGGCATGCGCGACGCGATGCGCGCTTGCGTCTAGGGGGTCGGCATGCAGCTCATTCAAATCCACCCCCGCGACAACGTCGCCGTCGCTTTGCGCGCGATCGCCATAGGCGAGACGATCGAAGTTCCAACCGGCGCACTCGTCGCGCTGGAAGCCATCCAGAGCGGCCACAAGATCGCACTCGCAAACATCGAAGAAGGGCAGCCGGTGATCAAGTACGGTTGCCCAATCGGCGCTACGACGCGAGCGATCGAAAAAGGCACCTTCGTCCACACGCACAACCTGCGCACACGCCTCGACACGGCCGCTGCCTACGCGTATGAACCCGCTTGGATGCCACTGCCCGCCGTCCCGCCCCGCAGTTTTCAGGGCTACCTACGCGCGGACGGGAGCGCCGCGACCCGCAACGAGCTTTGGGTCATCCCGACGGTCGGCTGCGTCAACGGCATCGCCCACCAGATCGCGGCGCAGAACCAGGCGCTGGTCGCCGGCACGATCGAAGGCCTCTACGCCTTTCCGCATCCCTTCGGCTGCTCCCAGATGGGGCGCGATCACGAAATGACGCGCAGGCTGCTCGCGGCACTCGCGCGACATCCCAACGCAGGCGGCGTGCTCGTGCTCGGATTGGGCTGCGAAAACAACACGATGCGCGAATTCCAGGCGGAGCTGGGCGAATGGGATCCCGATCGCGTGCAATTCCTCGTCTGCCAGGAGGTCGAAGATGAATTCGATGAGGCGGCGCGGATGCTTCAAGCCCTCGCGACGCATGCGTCCCAAGCCCGGCGCGAAACGCTCCCGGTGTCCAAACTCGTCGTGGGCATGAAGTGCGGCGGCTCGGACGGGCTCTCGGGCGTGACGGCCAACCCGGTGGTCGGCGCGTTTTCCGATCGGCTCATCGCCCAGGGCGGCACCACGATCCTCACCGAGGTGCCGGAGATGTTTGGCGCGGAAGATCTCCTGATGCGCCGCTGCGAAAGCCGGCAGGTATTCAACAAGACCGTGCAGATGATCGAGGGTTTTAAGGACTATTTCACCGGCCACGGCCAGGTCGTCTATGAAAACCCCAGCCCCGGGAACAAAGCGGGCGGCATTACGACGCTCGAAGAAAAGAGCTGCGGCTGCGTTCAAAAGGGCGGCGACGCGCCGATCGTCGATGTGATCGATTACGGGCAGGCCGTGACAAAGCCGGGCTTGAACCTCCTCAACGGCCCCGGAAACGACCTGGTCAGCACGACAGCCCTCACCGCTGCCGGCGCACACCTGATCCTGTTTACGACGGGAAGGGGCACGCCGTTTGGCGCGCCCGTGCCGACGCTGAAGGTCGCGACGAACCACGATCTCGCGACCCACAAACGCGGCTGGATCGATTTCGACGCCAGCGCCGTTGCCGCGGGCGAAGCGGTGGACGAGGTGGGCGCGCGCCTCTTTGCATGTGTGATCGCCTGCGCGTCGGGCCAGCCGACCAAGAGCGAGCTGCAAGGCTGCCGCGAGATCTCGATCTGGAAAGACGGCGTCGTCCTATAATTCTTGTTTCACAAAGGAGCGAATGGTATGTCAGAATTTGATACGAGCGTGCGAGACAGCCAGGGCAGCGATGTGCGGCCCATCGCGCCCGAACGCTTCGACCTCGAAGCCTACGCCGCCTACGAAGCGGCGTTGCTCGAAGCAAACCGCGCCTTTCAAGAGGCCGAAAGCGGCCTGCTCGTCTATCGGCGCTTCCGCGCCGACGGCGTGTTCTACGACAAATGCCGCGACGCCGACGAATCGCTCGCCCTCCAATTGGGCGCGTTGCAGGCGAGCATGGCCTACAAAGCCGACGTCGCGAATTTCCTCGAACCCTGGTATGGCATCGGTTACATCGCGTCGAGCTTTGGCACCGACTACATTTGGCTTCCCGACCAAGCGCCCAACGTCGCGCAGCCCTTTGCGTCGTGCGAAGCGATTTTGGAAGTGGATCCCGTTCCGATCCAGAACACGCCGATCGGTAAGACGATACTCGACATGATCGAGCGCTTCCTCGACAAGACGCGCGGCCAGATCCCGATCTCGTTTTCCGACATCCAGTCGCCGCTCAACATGCTTTCTTACTTGCTGCCGACGACAGAGCTGTTCATGACGGCCATCCTCGACCCAGACGGCCTCCGGGAAGCGGCCAAACGCGTGACGGATCTGCTGATCGACTTCCTGCGCATCCAGCGGGATTTGATCGGTTCATGCCTGGCTCGGCCCGGCCACGGTTTCGCCAGCAGCCGCGCGTTTCGTGGCGCCGGCATGAGCGACGATATGTCGCTGATGCTCTCGCCCGCGGACTATCTTTCGCTCTTTGCCCCCCATGATGAGCGAATCGGCCAAGCGTTTGACGGCGTCGTTTACCATTCGTGCGGCAACTGGGAAGCCAAAATCGACATGGTCAAGCAGCTTAAAGGCTTGATCGCGGTCGATGGCGCGTTCAACATCCAGACCGACCCGGCTCCCAACACACCCGCCCCCTTTGCGGAAGCTTTCGCCGGAACGGGTGTCGTCGTCAACGCCCGCGCCGTCGGCGATCTCGACGAGGCATTCGCGAGCTTCGAATCGCTGTGGAAGCCCGGGCAAAAGCTGATCGCGGTCACCTACTGCAAAACGCCCGAGGAACAGGTGATGCTCTACGATCGCCTGCATGCCATGGCAAGGGAGCTAGCGCTATGATCTACGACATCACCTTTCACCCCTCGTGGTGGCACAAGAACGCCGGCATCGATTTCTCCCAGCGCTTTTTTGACGACGCGGCCTACCGCGTGCAATGCGATGTCGAGATGCGGCGCTGTCTCTACGAGCACTTTGGCGACTGGGGCATCGGCGAGGCCGACCCTGTAGAGCGACCCATTCTCGGCACGGACTTGCTGGCTGCCGGACATCTTCACTCGGCGCTCATGGGCTGCGAGGTCATCTATGCGCCCGACGACGCGCCCCAGGTGGTGTGCCGCCATCTCGACGTCGATGGGATTGCAGACCTGAAAGCGCCCGATCTGGACGCGCATCCACTCTGGCAGACCGTCGAGGCACAGATCAAGTGGCTTGAAGGCCGTTTTGGGCGCGTCGAGCCCTGCGTCAATCTGATGGGCGTGCAGAACATTGCGCTCGACCTGATGGGCGAGGCGCTCATGACCGCCTACTACACCGACCCCGATGCGATCCACGCGCTGCTCGACACGATCACCAAGCTCTCGATCGACGTCGGCACGCGCCTTCGCCGCCTCTCGGACGACATTTCGGGCGGCGTGACGGCCATCGTCCGCAAGGTGCGCCCGGATTGCTATTTGGGTTCCAACTGTTCCGTCGAGATGATTTCGCAGGCCACCTACGAGGCTTTCCTCCTCGAAACGGACCAACGCTTGGCCGATGCCTTCGGTCCCTTCGGCGTCCACCACTGCGGCGGAACGATGGAACACGTCGTCGGCGGTTACGCCAAGATTCGTAACTTGGTTTTCGCAGAGGTGGGCGCTGGCTCGGACCTTGCGAACGTGCGCGCCGTGTTGCCCGATATCCCCCTGAACGCGCGCTATTCGCCCGCCAAACTCATGGTTCAAAGCCAAACCGAAATCGAAGCGGGCGTGCAGTCGCTCTATGAAGCCGGTCAGGCACAGGGCGGCGGACGCCTTTCGATTTCCTGTGTCGGCATCGACTATCAGGTCAGCGACGACGCGATCCAAGCCTTTTTGTCCGCCTGTCGGGCGTGTGGGACAGACGTGTAGGCTTTGTGACGCTGTCGCTGCGCGCAATGTAGCGCTTGCCTTTGCCCCCACCGTCAATTTTAAGGTGGGGGTTTTTGGCGGTCGCAAACGCGCGATTGACTCCTTCCGTCGGATCGGTTCTACAACGAGAATCGGAGTTGTGATATGATGGGGCTACGAGAAACCTGATGGAGTGTATTGACAGGAGGAGGGGCAAGATGAACCCGAATATCCTCATGCTGTTCGAAAAGATGCCCGGTGCGCTGCCATTGTACGAAGTGCTGGAGAAGCGCATGCTGGCACGCTTTCCGGACGTGACGATCGTGGTGAAGGCAACACAAGTGAGCTTTTACGATACCCTCGCTTTCGCCTGGGCATGGCCGCCTTTTCGCAAGCGAAAGGGCTGGCCGGATACGTATTTGATCGTTACCTTCGGCTTGGATCACCAGCTCGTCCATCCACGCATCGCGGAATCCGTAGAGCCGTATCCCAATCGCTGGACACACCATGTCATCGTCGAGCGCCCGGATGAGATCGACGAAGAACTCATGGGCTGGATCGAGGAAAGCCATCGGTTTTCGCGCAGCAAAAGGAGGGGCCGCCGTGGACAGCCATAGGGAAGATTGGGAAGGCGCGCTGCAAAGCATGCATTCGATGATCGCCCGATGCGAAAAAGCGCAGGAAAAATTCGCTTCCGGTACTTCCCAGCACACCTTGCTACAGAACCGCATGCACGCGCTGCGGGTTTCGGCGGCGCTCATTGGGCAAAAATTGACGGGAGCCGACGCTCTCGAAGGATATGGGAAAGAGGACTACGAAAAAGCGGAAGCCCCGATCCTATCACTGATCCACAAGAGCGAAAAGGCCCGACAGAAACTATCGCCAGGCACTTGGCAGGACACGACCACAGGTGACAATCTCAAAGCGTTGTACATAGCCTCATCGCTACTGACGGAGGTTTTGGAACGGCCCTGAAACGGAAGCTGCATGAAATAGGCCTTCATGCAAAACGAATCGACAGATCGGAGCATAAAGAGATGCAGAAAATCACCCCCTGTATCTGGTGTGACCGAGAGGCCTTGGAGGCCGCTGAGCTGTATGTGTCCGCATTC
This sequence comes from Eubacteriales bacterium, assembly GCA_031553675.1. GTDB lineage: Bacteria > Bacillota > Clostridia > Christensenellales > CALWSW01 > JAVBLF01. Next base: position 56,874 of record JAVBLF010000084.1, read on the forward strand.
GACGAAGCTCGCATGGAACATGTGACCTACTATCAGGAGAACGACGCCTCGCCCTCCGCACTGCCTGCCGGTACGCCGCTGACGGTGCGCTTTGTCCTGTGCGGACAAGAAATGATTGTCATGAACGGCGGCCCGATCTTCCGGCCCAACCCTGCGCTTTCCTTTTTCGTCGGGTGCACGAGCGAGGCGCAGATGGATGCGCTCTGGGACAAGCTTTCGGCGGGGGGCACTGTGCTGATGGAAGTGGCGCAATACCCCTTTAGCGAGCGTTTTGGCTGGTGCGCCGACCGATTCGGCGTCTCCTGGCAATTGAGCCTGACCGGAAGCAAACAAAGCATTGCGCCCTATCTGATGTTCACCGAGCCGGTTTGCGGCAGGGCGGAAGAGGCGATGCGGTTTTACACCGACCTTTTCGAAGACGCAAAGGTATTGGACATCACCCGCTACGGCAAGGATGCGGGTGGGGCGGAGGGAACGGTCATGTTCGCCCGCTTCTGTCTTGCGGGGCAGACCTTCATGGCCGCCGACAACGCCTATCCGCACGGCTTTACATTCAACGAAGGGATTTCCTTGTCCGTTTCCTGCCGCGATCAGGCGGAAATCGACGCCTTCTGGCAGCGCCTGGCCGAGGGCGGCGAGGAACAATCTTGCGGCTGGCTGAAGGATCGCTTCGGCATGTCATGGCAGATCGTCCCGCACAAGATCGAAATGCTGGTCGATGCCTCCGAACCCATCCGGGCATTGCGCGTCAACGCGGCGCTGATGCAAATGAAGCGGATCGACGTGCAGCGTTTGCAGGACGCGTATGACGGCCTGCTATGACGCGTGAGGCGGCGCTGTGGTATGCGATGTTAACGAGCGTTGTTGAGAGTAGCGTAAGCGAAAAAAGTGTGTCGATGAGAAGAAGCAAGGCATTCCGGTGAGCATTTCGCCGGAATGCGCGTATGTGAACAAGAGCCGCGTCTATGGGTGCGGCTCTTTGCATGGAAGTTTGCGCCAGCCCATGGGCAAGACGCGTCGCTTTTTTTGAATCGGAAGCGCGATGCACCGAAATTTTGCTTGCCGCGCAGACTACTCTGTGGTATTATGTACTTACTACCACGTGATACTGCATATCTGCGACAGAGAATATCAATGGTGCGGCATACCAGCCGTGCAACATAGCGAGGGGTGGAAGAATGGAAAACCTGACTGAAATGCTCAAAGGCGTGTTGGAAGGCTGCGTGCTGGAAATCATCAGCCGGGAGCCGACCTATGGCTACGAAATCACGCGCCGATTGAATGCGCTCGGCTTTACGGAACTGGTCGAGGGAACCGTGTATACCATTTTGATCCGGCTCGAAAAAAACAAGCTGGTGGACATGGAGAAACGAACGTCCAACCAGGGGCCTCCGCGCAAGTTTTACGCGCTCAACGACGCAGGACGCGAGGAACTGGGCCGCTTCTGGGAGAAATGGAATTTCATCGCGTCGAAAATGAACGAGCTGAAGGAGAAAAGGCCATGAATTTTTGGGACAAAATCACGGGCAGCGACATGACGAAAGAAATGAAGGGCTTCGAGGCGCGCGCCCAAAAACTGCCGTCCGACTACCAGGCGGCATGGGAGGAAACCAAGGCCCATCTTTGGCTCCACGCCGACTTCACGGGACGCAATCTCATGCCCATACTCGACGGTGTGCTCGGCTTTTTCGAGGAAGCGGCGGCGGATGGCCAACGCGCAGAGGCGGTTTTGGGCACCGACATCGAAGGTTTCTGCGCGGCGCTGGCCGGCGGAGAAGGAGCAAAGACCTATCGCGACAAGTGGCGCGAACAGCTCAACCGCAATGTGGCAAAAAAATTGGGAAGGTGAGGAAGAGCCATGCGCATCCAGGAGATCATCGAAGGCAAAAAAGAATGGCGCGCACACGTGGCACGCGTCAAGGCGCTGCCCCCGGATTACCAGATCGTCTATGAGGAGATCCAAAAATACCTGTTCAAGGTCGGACCCGTTGAGCTGACGAAGGGGAACGATCTGCTGTCGGGAATCGTCGATCTGTTCGAAGAGGGGGTTGCCGCGGGCCAAGACGTGCTCGACGTGTCCGGCCGAGACGTGGCAGCCTTCTGCGACGAACTCATCCAAGGTTCGACGACGTACGCCGACCTGTACAAGGACTATGTAGATGAAAAAGTGTCTGCGGCCATCAAAAAGGCGACGGACAAAATGAAGTGAAACGGGTCGGAGCATAAGCAGCCGCATGCGTACAAATTGACATCGGTATCACTCTCTATTTATAATCAAAGTGTCTCCGACGAATTGACCCATCCGTCCACACGAGAGATGAAAACCCATGGGAGGTGCGCGAATGCTCCGACTCAGCCCCTACGAAGAAGCCATGCGAAACGGTGACATGGGCGCGTTCAAACAAAAGGCGATGGAATTTATCATCCGCTACGGTGAAGTGCTGGGCGCGGAGGAACTCTGCGAAGTGTCCCGCGCGACGCTCTTCATCGGCGCACAGCACTACCTCGACTGCTATGGTGCGGACGTCGATTACGAATCGATCTTTTCGGAGTTTTACCTTTGTAGCGACGAACGCCTCGCGTTCGGGGCGGTTGCCGACACGTGCAGCGCGCAAACCTGCGCGGCCGCCTGCGATTATTTCGAGTGCGAGCGTACCCATCAATCGCCCGGGCGCTGGGAACGAAACCGCGCCTTTTTAGAGAAAACCAAGGCGGCGGGCGTCAAGATCGTCGATTCGTGCACGCCCTATTACGTCGGTTGGGTTCCGCTTTTCGGCGAGCACTTCGTGACGACCGAATCGAGCAACGTCGTGATCAGCAATTCCGTCTTCGGCGCGCGGGGCAATTCCGACGGCGTCGAAGCCGCCGTATGCGCTGCGATCACCGGCCGCATTCCCAAATGGGGCATGCACGACGAAAAGAACCGCTTCGGCACCTGCCTCTTCCACGTCGAGTGTCGGGATGAAAGCATGTTGGATTGGGATGTGCTAGGTTTCACGATGGGGCGACTCATGCCGAAGCATCAGGTGCCCGTGATCTCGAAGCGCCTGCCCCATCCCGACATCCACAAATTGCGCCAGCTTTGCGCGTCGCTGTCGGTCACGAGCGCTGCCGAGATTTGCCACATCGTCGGCCTGACGCCCGAAGCCCTGACGCTCGACATGGCGCTCGGCGGCAAACAGGCTGCCTACGAGATCGTCGTGACGCAAAAGGATTACGACGAGTCGCTCGCTATGCTCTGCGACAGCGGGGAAGGTGCGGTCGATTTCGTCAGCGTCGGCTGCCCCCACCTGTCGCTCGACGAGCTGCGTGCTATCTCGATCTATCTCGAAGGCAAGCGCTTGGCCCCCGGCGTCGAGCTCCAGATCTGGACGGACTACGCCACCCGCGCCATGGCCGACGTCAACGGCTATACGCAGGCGATCGAGGCGTCCGGCGCGGCGGTGCTGACGGGCACCTGCCCCATCGTCATGGGCAAGGAAGCGCATCGACACGCCAAGGCGATGGTCATGTTCGGGGCGAAGCAAGCTTTTGGCATTCGCCACCAGACGAAAGCGCCGGTCTACTACGGCGATGTGTTCCGCTGCATCGATGCCGCCCTGACGGGGCGATGGGAGGTGGCTTCCACATGACGTTTACACTGCAAGGCCGCGGCGTATTGCCCGGCATCGCGCGGGGCCGCGCCGTCGTCTGTCCGGACAGCATCGCGGGCAATTCGGGCGCGTTGGGCGATACTGACGGCGTCATCTACGAAAAGGGCAACGTCAATTACGGCGTCTGCATCCAGGACGCCATACTCGTCGTTCCCTGCGCGAAGGGTTCGAACGGCTTTTCCGCCCACTTCAAAGGGGCGTTCATCGCGGGGGTTCGTCCCGCCGGATGGGTTTCGACGCGCATGGACGCGCGCTTGGGCGTCGCGGTCGCCAGCATGCAGATCCCGACCGTCGCCGATTTCCCCGACGATGATCCCATCGATCGGATCCAGACGGGCGATTGGGTCGAAATCGACGGCGCAACCGGCATCGTCACCGTGACGCGCGGCGAAGCGTAGTGCTCCGCAACGATAAAACCAATATTATCGCACCTGATCGGCACACAAAAAAAGGACGGCACGCGCCGTCCTTTTTTTGTTGCATCGCTTATGTCGCGTAATTGTCAAAGTAGCCCTGGATCCAGATCACGGGCGTGCCCTTGTCGCCGCTGCCGCTCGTGAGGTCGCAGAGCGAGCCCAGCAGGTCACAGAGGCGTCGGGGCGTCGTGCCCATGGATTGCATCGTGTCTTTCAGCGCAGAGCTTTTTTGGCGAATCCGCGCCTTCATCGCTTCGTCGAGCGCCGCGCCCGAGAGGTCGGACAGCTCGTTGTCGGCGAGGTATTTGAGCTTGATTTCGTGCGGCGTGCCGAAGAGTCCGTCGGTGTATGCGGGGGAAACGACGGGATCGGCCAGCTCCCAAATGCCGCCGACCGGGTCTTTGAATGCGCCGTCGCCATAGACCATGACCTCGATCGTTTGGCCGATCGCGGCATAAAGGCGCTGCTGGACGTCGACAATGAATTCATGGCAGTCGCGCGGAAAAAGCTTGATGCTGTCTTCTGTCGCCTTGTTCGAGCCGAGCAAGCCGTAGTCGGGGTTATAGCCGCTGTCGCCGACGGGTTTCGTGAGAATGTCGGTCAGCGTGATGACGGAACGCGCGCCCGCCGCTTCCAGAAGTCGTTTGGTGCGCGCGTGGCTGTGGATGTCGGCGCAAATGACGTCTTTGCAGCGCTGGAGGGCAAAGCGGGGGTCGTTTGCCATGCTGATCTCGACTTCACAGCCCGCTTCCTCGGCAACCTGGCGGTAAAAGGCGATGTAGTCCACGCCGGTAAACGGGTGGAGAACGCTGCCAAAGAGGGCGCGAAAGCGATCTTCGCTCAGTACGTCGCTATAGGGGTTGATGCCCTTTTGATCGAGCGCGTCGAGCGATACGAGCTCGTTGCCGACCTCGTCCGAAGGGTAGCTGAGCATGAGATGGAGCTTCTTCAATCCCTTGCAAATGCCTTTCAGGCAGACCGAAAAGCGATTGCGGCTCAGGATCGGGAAGACCATCGCCGCTTCGCCGCCGGGGAATTTGGCCCGAATGTCTTCGGCGATTTGGTCGGTGTTAGCATAGTTACCTTGCGCGCGGGCGACGACGGCCTCCGTCACGCCGATGACGTCGCGTTGGCCCCATTGAAGGCCCTCCGCTTCGGCGCACTGGAGAAGAGAGTCGACTACGATGTCCGCCAACGGATCGCCCTGGCGGATCACTGGCGTGCGCACACCACGCACGACGGTGCCAACGGTATGGGACATAAAAACGCCTCCGTTTCGCGAAACGCCGCGGTTCTGGCGCTTCGATCCCGTTCGTCCATATCTGCGTTCGGTTGTGCCAAATTGGCACCTTGTATATTATAGCGGCTCTTTTCGGGCAAGTAAACCTCCAATCCGGATGGGATCGAAAATGGGACAAAAGCCCGCGCGCATAATGCGGCACTGTCCGTCAAAAGATAACGTCGATTCGAGGGTGGAGGTGGATGAGCGTGCGCAAGACATGGCAGGCGGCGGCTGCGGCGAGTCTGACGGCGGCCATCCTCTTTTTGCTGCCTCCTATCGTCGGCGACGCGCAAGTCTATGGCAATCTGCCGATCCGCGTGAAACTCGCGGGGTCGTCGGGTCAATTGCAGCTGTATTGGAGCGAGGGCGGCGCGTGGACCGAGGGGGCGTCACAGCGGAAGCCCTTGCGCTCCGGAGAGAACGCGCTCACATTCTTTCTTCCCAGGGCTTCGACGCGCGTCCGGATCGATTTCGAGGGCGATCAAAGCGAGGCCGCTTGGACGCTCACATCTCTGACGCTCGACGCGGCGGGCGCCTCCGCCGATTTGTTGGACGCCTTCGCCGAGGCGGAGGCGCAGGATCTGCGCTTGCAACCCTCGGGCGACGACGTTCGCGTCGATGCGGTGGGGGGCGATCCGCATGTCGCGCTATCCGTCGCCGATGCGATGCGCGCGCTCCAGCTTCCGATCGCGGCGCGGACACGCCTGCTCGATGGGATGGCAAAGGTCGGCGTCGGCATCGCGATCGGGCTTCTGGTCTTGCTCGGTCCGGCGCTCTGCGAGTGGATCGCCTTGCTCTGGAAGTCGCGAAAGCTCATCTTCGATCTGGCCAAGAACGATTTCAAGGGGCGTTTTGCGGGTTCGACGCTCGGCGTCGTCTGGGCGTTCGTGCAGCCCGTGATCACGATCGCCGTCTATTGCTTTGTGTTTCAGTTTGGCTTTCGCGCGCAGCCCGTGTCAAACGGCTTCCCTTACGTGCTCTGGCTGGTGGCGGGGATGGTGCCCTGGCTCTTTTTTGGCGAGGGCTGGTCGGGCGGCGGGAACGCGCTGCTCGAATACAAATACCTTGTGCAGAAGATGGTCTTCCCGATCGCGACGCTGCCCGCCGTCAAGGTCTTCGCTTCGCTGATGCTGCACGCGATCTTCCTCGGTTTGACGGCGGTACTGTTTGCCTGCTTCGGCGTGATGCCTTCGATGCGCTGGCTCGAACTGCTGTACTACCTCGTCTGTCTCGTCGCGCTTTTGCTGGGCTTGGCGGCCTTGAGCGCGGCGATGACACCGCTTTGGCGCGACGCGGGCCAAGTGATCGCGATCCTGACGCAACTGGGTTTTTGGATCACGCCGATCGCCTGGGAACTCGAAAGTACGGTGCGTTCGCCGGCGCTTCGCCTTTGGTTTCGCGCCAACCCCATGCATTACGTCGTGACGGGCTATCGCGACAGCCTGCTCGGAGGCGCGTTTTTTTTCCAGCGGCCGGAAAGCGTTTACTTTTGGTGTGTAACGTCGATCGCGATCGCGGGAGGGGCTTGGGTTTTCCGGCGCTTAAAACCGCATTTCGCCGATGTTCTCTGAGACAAAACTCGACGAATGGGATTCCAAAGGGGCCTTGTCCCTTTGGTGGGGTTTGGGGTGAAACCCCAAGAAGGGAGTCCGCATGGACAACGCCGTCGAACTGCGCGACGTGAGCAAGGTGTACCGGCTCTACGACAAGCCCTCGGATCGCATGCGGGAGGCCTTGTTTCGCGGGGAACACCACCGCGATTTCTATGCGCTCAACGGCGTGAGCTTCGCCGTGCCGCACGGACAATGCCTGGGCATCGTCGGGGTGAACGGATCGGGCAAATCGACCCTGCTCAAGGTAATCACGGGGGTGCTGACGCCGACGTCCGGCTGCGTGCGGGTCGATGGTCGGGTCAGCGCGCTGCTGGAGCTGGGGGCGGGCTTCAACGGCGAATACAGCGGCTTGGAAAACATCTATCTTAACGGGACGATACTGGGCTTTTCCCGCCCGGAGATCGACGCGCGCATGGACGCGATCTTGGCGTTTGCGGACATCGGCGACTTCGTCAAGCAGCCCGTCAAGACCTATTCGAGCGGGATGTTCGTGCGATTGGCCTTTGCCGTAGCAAATACCTTTTATCCGATCGTAGTCAAAAAAATATTTCGAGTCTGGCTGACCCGATTTTGTGCCCAATACGTCTGGTAATATTCAGAACAGAAAATCTACTTTTATTTCCTCTTCGTTAAAAGTTATTTTCCGTATCATAGTATGGGCTGCGATCCTTCGTTGCTGCTTGGTCATTGAAGGCCAACCTTCTTTTAGGCTCTTAGCACATTCCACACCTTCTCGTACAATAATATCTAAATCAGTTGCTTCATTTTGCATTGATAATTCGGATTCAATTAGGTCAAGCTCATTCTTGGTAGTAGCAATTACTTTCAATAATTCTTCATCTGCTCCCGCCTCCGATGAACTGAACAGGGTGTAAAGTTTTCTCAACTTATTCTTTGCCGCATCTTGCCGCATCCTAAGAGCTTCCTTGAGTCCTTGTTGTGGCTTTACGAGAGCAATTCGAGATGTAAGTTCTCCACTAAACGCAAGCATTTGTTCGGATACACCTTTTTCGATTTCCTCAGCATCAAAGTACCGCATTGTGCAATTCGGATCTTTGACCATGTACTCTTTAGCCTTGCTACCAACTCTTGAATAGCAGCATACGTTGTATTTGCCATCGCGGCGACGCTGATAGAAAAGCCTTGCACCACATTTGCCACAATATATTAGACCTGTCAACATATTCCCAACGCGTCTATTTGGTCGCGCTTCGTAACGTCTCGCCCTGATGGCTTGGGCTTTTTCATATGTATCCATGCTTACCAGAGGTTCCGTAGCGATTTCCACCATATCGCCATTCCATTTCCGACGTCCAGTAACATAATCTGCTGACAAAATCTCTTTAACTCTTGAGTTGTCCGTTGGATTGAAACCCGCACGTAAGGCTATTTGCTGCTGAGTTTCCCCAGATAAAAACCACTTAAAGATATTGCGTACACATTCCGCGTCATCGTTCGGCACAAGCTTGCCTAGCGTCGGATCGTAATCATATCCGAAGGGCACCCGACCGCCCGGCCATTTCCCCTCAGCAACACGTGCATCTAGCCCACTTGCGAGGCGTTCGCGGATCGTCTCGCGCTCAAATTGCGCAAATGTTCCTAAAAAGGAGATAAAAGTACGGCCAACAGGTGTTGAAGTATCCAGGGATTCAGATACTGATATCAAAGAAATATCCAGCGCGTTAACTACATCTTCGACGAAGTATAATATGTCTCGCTGGTTTCTGGACAAGCGGTCGAGCTTCATAATTATGACACGCTCGATCAATCCATCCTTTATGTCGAATAGCAGACGCTGCATCTGCGGACGATTAAGGTTTGATCCCGAATAGCCAGGATCTACATAATGCACAAAATTTTCAAACCCCTGCGATTTCGCGTAAGCCTCCAACCTGTCGTGTTGAATATCTAGGCTATACCCTTCTTCCGCTTGGTTCTCAGTTGATACGCGTGAATATAACGCTGTTATTCGTGCCATTACTAACCCTCATTTTGACCTTCATGTCTCATGAGAACTACGCCATCAAGCATTTTATGTAACCTTTCTTCGTCAATAACCTGTAGCGAAAGCTCTTCTTTACTAACATCGCGCCCATTAATTTGATACCTAAAACGCATAGTAAAAACCTACCTTTCAATAATTTTCTATGAGTTTTACTGCGGATGGTTAGTATCCCCAAAAGTGCCGTTACGCAATCATTTTACCACAGATGACAAAAAATTTCACGGTTTGCGGATCGAAAAATTGCGCAGCAAATTTTGTGCTGCGCTATGGCCCAAAAGCAAATATTCGATATGCAATAAATTGGGATTACGTTACATTGTAATTGTTGTACTCCCAAACCCGCCATTCCTGACGCCATCAGCAGCGTCATCCTCGACTATATCGAACGCCTGGATGATCCCCTGCATGAATGCCACACCAGCGCGCACCGTGACCCGCTTGCCTTCCTTGCCGTCATTCGTGAGCTTAGCGAAGATATGACCCTCGTTGTCGCTGGAGAAATAGTCGGCGTCGATGATCCCAATCGTGTTGTCGAGCTGCAAACGGAACTTGAAGCCCAGTCCGCTTCTAGGCGCACACATCAGGTATCGGTCGTCCTTGAGCATCACGCG
>JAVBLF010000104.1:0-7433 GCA_031553675.1 Eubacteriales bacterium
AAAAGCGTCGGCAGTCGGTCGTCTACGACATCAAGCGCGACATCACAATCGGCATCAACAACGGCGACCGTATGTCCACGATGGCGAAGAAGGTCGCACAAACACTGGACGGGGATTATGTCAAGGCGATCCGCGTCGTGCACACCGAGGTTCACCGCGTTCGGGAGGCGGCATCGCGCGATGGATCGGAAGACGTTGCGAACGAGGGCATCCCCATGCGCCTCACATGGCGCAACATGCAGGATGAGCGCGTTCGCCCGGCAAAAAACCGGCGTTGCAAGGCCAACCACCGCAAGATGGAGGGGCAAAGCATCCTCATCACGCAGAAAAACACGGACGCCAAGTTTGACCTCGGCCACGGTGTCACCGCCAAAGCACCGGGGCAGAGCGGCGACGCGGGGAACGACATCAACTGCCGCTGCATCGTCGAAGAGGAAATCGACCTCGAATCCCTTGAAAACATGGATTGGGAGAGTAGGCCGGATGTGGATGAAAAAAGCGCGCAAAGCGAGAGGCGACAGTCGGCGGATACCCAAAAAAATCTGTCGCAACCTACGTCGTTATATGATATAATGAATGTAATGGATGCGAAAAAAACGGATGTCTTTGCACAAGCGAAACAAGGCGGAAGAAATTTTGGTTCTTTCGCAACTCTCACTTTGCAAACAGATGCCCAACTGCTCAAGTCGATCAAGAGCTACGAGAAGAATGTAGTGGAGCACTATGCGAAGATAGAAAAGCCGTGGAATTATGTCGAGGCATGGGAATCCCGCAACGAAAACTATAAAGCGGGCATTATAAAAAAATGGGAGAAAGACATTGCTCGCAACCGAGAACAACTAGAAATTGCGCGAGGCGTCGCTACGGAAAGGGGGTTGCGAAATGAATGATGAATTGTTGAGACAGTGCATAGAAGACCTCATCGAGCAAGCGGAGGCGGTCAAAGATGAGCCGCCCAGCGAGCTGCGGGACGGCAAATTGTTGGCATACAATGAAGTCCTTTCCACGCTCAAAATCAACTTGACCCCACTCGGGCCGGAAAACTATGGCCTGGGTTTCGACATCGATCGCAAACTAGCTTGATGATCCGTTTGTAAATGCGTTAAGAACCGACTCAAACGTCCCACCCGGGGCGTTTTTTATTGTAATTACGAGGGCTGCCGCACACTGAACTCGCCGAGGGCAGCGTGCGCGGAACTCACACCGACACCGAGGGCAACTGACCGCGAACTGAGACAGGGCGCGGGGAGTGGAACTCACGAGGAGGAAAACCATGCCAAGCGAAGCCAGCGCAGCCGCCACCCAGACGGCAGACCCATCGACGACGAACGCCCCGGCCGCCACTGAGAGCGGTGCGCAAGCTGCCGAACCCCAGACAGCGGCACAGGAGAGCGCGGCCAAAACGCCGCCGAGCGAAACCGACGTAGAAGTCCGGATTGCGAAAGAGCGCCAATCGGCGGAGGATCGCGTCCGAACCGAGTGGGCGCAGAAGTTCAAGGCGATCTCGGATGAACTGGATACCCTCAAGCGCGAGAAGATGACCGACGACGAGCGCAAACAGGCCGACTTCGACAAGCGAGAGCAAGACCTTCGAGAACTCGAAGCAAAGCTCAAGCACGAGCAGTCGAAGAGCTACGCCATGCAAGCCCTCGCAAAGGCGGGGCTGGAAGACGGCGAGTACGCATTTCTGCCCTTTGTCATCGCCGACGATCCGAAGGAGACCGACAACCGCATCAAGGCGCTCGACACGGCCGTCAAAGCCCGCGTCAAAGCCGCCGTCGAGGAAACGTTCAAAAAGGCGGGAAAGACGCCCGGCAAGGGCGCAGACAACGCGGAAGGCGCCGAATCCGAAGGCGCTGCGCTTGGCAAGAAGATCGCGGCTCAAATGAGTCGAAGCACCGAGAACGACCCCTGGGCACAGTACACCCCGAAATAAACGGAGGCGAACCATGAAAGCGAAAACCACCCGATACGGCACGGCCCCCGAATGGTTGGGCAGTGAGAAATACGTCAACTTCGCGCACACGATCAGCGATACCGACCCGACCGTGCAGCGCGACGACCGGAAAATTGCTCTGTCCGGCAGCATCATCAAGGTGAACGGCGTTTGCGCTGGACTTCTCTTCGACGACGTGGACGTGACAGACGGCGCCGCGCCCGGCGCGCTCATGCGCGAGGGCTTTTACGTGGCTGAACGCTTGCCCGTCGCGCCGACGCCGGCCGAGATCGACGAGCTGGCAACCGCCGGCGTCAAACCGCGCTACCTCGATTAAGCTTCGAGAGGAGGAAATGACATGCCGAACAAAGCATTGACCGATATCCTGACCCAAACGAACATCCGCGACTACATCCGCGCCATCCCACAGAAACCCATGCTGGGCGCGACGCTGCTTCCGAACAGCGCGGACAAGATCTACGACATGCAAATCGGCTATCTCTTGGGTGCGAACAGCACGCCGATCGCCGCGAGCATCACGGCCTTCGACGCCGAAACGCCGCTCTATTCCCCGTCGGCCGTCCGCAAGGTCGAGATCGAACTGTTGAAGTTCGCGAAGAAGATGCGCATGAGCGAGAGGCTGATCCGTGCTTTGGAAGCCCCGCGCAACGATACGGAATTTCAGCGCATCAAGACCGAGGTGTTCAACTATTCCGCGCAGTGCGTCAGCGGCGTCGCCGCGCGCATCGAAGCCGCACGCTGGGAGGCCCTCTACACGGGCAAGCTCGTCTTCGCAAACGAGAACAGCATCAACAGCGAGCTGGACTACGACGCGCCGACCGATATGTTCTTTGACCTCGATGCGACGACCGACACCTGGGATCTGCCCGGCGCAAACCCGATCGAGGACATGGAAGCATGGGCGAACTACGCCCTGGCCCGCAACGGCGAGCGCCCGACCCGTGCCGTTACGTCGAGCGCCGTGCTCATGACGCTGCTCAAGAACGAAAGCATCCGGAAGATGGCCTGGGGCCTGAACGCCGATCGCATCCTGACCCAGGGCGACCTGAACACGCTCATGCAGTCGATGGGCCTTCCGACCATCATCACGTATGACGAACTGTACATGATCGAAGGTCGTGACGGCAAACGTTCGCGCCAGCGCTACTTGCCGCAGAGCGCGTTCATCATGCTGCCGAGCGCGGCGATCGGCGAGACGGTGTACGGCATCACGGCCGAGGAAATCGCGGCGTCCCGTTTGCCCAACGTCCAGTTCTCCGAACAGGACAAGATCATCGCCATGACGTACGAGCAAGGCCCCGACCCGGTGTCCCGCTGGATGAAGGCTTGCACGATCGCCATCCCGTCGCTGCCCATGCTGGAGTTTGTCGTGCGCGCCAAGGTGCTGCCGGACAGCTTCACCCTTCCCGGCGTTCCCCCCATCGATCAGGTGCCGGACAAGTTCGCGCCCGACGTCGCGATCGACTGAGGGAGGGCGGCATGAACAGACAATACCGCGTGACGCAAAACGCCAAGATCGGCGGTCGCTGGCGGATCGAAGGGACGACGCTGACGGTCGATGAAGCGGAAGCGGCGCGCTATGCGGGGCAGCTCGCCCCGCTCGACTACGACATGACTACGGAAAGCGTATCGGCGGGGCTGCGCGAGAGCGTTGCGCCCGTCGAGCAAGCCACAGAGGACGAGGCCGAAACGACGCCCGAAGCACCGAAGAAGAAAAAGCCCAAAGCAAAGGAATAGCGAGGTGAGCGCATGACGCTGGATGAACTCAAGCAAATGATGGGGCTTGCGAACGCGCCGGACGATCCCCTGCTGGAGCTTCGCTTTGAGGCGGCGATGGCCGACGCCAAAAGCCGCCTCGATCAGGGATGCCCCAAACTGTGGGCGACCTTCGTCGATGCGGACGGAAAGCTTTGCCTCCCGCCCGGCGTCAAGCTCTACATCCTCCGCTATGTGGACATCGCCTCGAACGATCACACCGGCATTGTGTCCGAGTCCTTGCAGGGCGTCGGCTCCCAGACCTTCGACACGCGCAGCCAGGCGGCCCTTCTGGACGAACTCGCCAAGTCCCTGCTCGGAACGGTCTGCCCCGCACTCAGTTCGGAACGGACGGCGTTCTTCCCGGCGAAAGCGAGGTGGCCGTGATGGGCGTCAAAGTCAAAACAAAGACGAACAACATCCCCAAGACGATCGCAGTCAGCAATCGGCTCAACGGAAAGACCGTTGAGGTCGGCGTCTTCGGAGGCGAGCAGGAATGGCTTGCGGCGATCCACGAATTCGGGTGCAACATTCCGGTCACGCCCGAGATGCGGGCTTTTCTCCGATACAACGGACTTTATCTCAAAGCCTCAACGACGGAGATCGTCATTCCGGAGCGATCCTTCTTGCGGGCCGGTTTTGACGAAAGATATCCCGATATGCGAGAAGGCTTTGCCTTACTCGCACTTGGCGCTTGTCGCGGCATGTTTGAGGCGGATGCCGTTCTTTGTCGGATCGGAGAAGACTTGAGCGCAGCAATCAAAGCATATGCGACCTCTAAATCCGACCCGCCCAACCATCCGTTTACAGTGGCGCGCAAAAACCGCAGCAACCCGCTCGTCGATTCCGGCGACATGATCGGGAGCATCACCTTCCAGGTAAAGGGGTGAGCAGATGCCGCACATTTTCAGCTTTGCGCGGCTGGTTCGCAAGTACAGCATCGACTTTACCTTTCTCCAGGCGGCAGAGGGTCGCTACGACGACACGGGCGAATGGGTACACGGCGAGGCCATCGAAACCACCCACCGTGGCGTCATCGCACCCTACTCGGTGGGAACCATCAGCGCTTCGATGCAAGCACTTGCGGCCGGCGGCATCCTGACGGCAGACGACAGGCGTTTGTTCATGCTCTACCGGCTGCCCATACAGGACGACTCCCGCGTCGTCTACCGTGACCGCCTCTACGCCATCACGGAAGAGAACGCCGACCAGCTGGAATACGGCGATACGATCGTATATCGCTTGAAGTACATGGAGGAGGTGAGCGCGCATGCTCAACCTGCGGGACATCAGCGCCCTGATGCTTCCCCGACTCAAAGAGCATCTTGGGATTCCGATCATCCGATCCTCCCAATTGCATAAGCCGCCGCCTTATCCTTACGTGACCTACACCATCACATCGCCGCGCCTGCCGAATCGGGGGAGCTACGGCATCATCCCCGGCAGCGACGACCCGAACGACGAACTGAGCCGCTTGTACTTCAAGCAGATCAAGTTCGTCGTTTCGTTTACGGTGGCCGCGCTCGACCAGGACGCCGCCTACCATTATTCGGCCCTCGCGTACGAGTGGTTCGAGCTGGACGGCGTGGCCTTCCTGCGCGACCACAACATCGGCGTCGTGCGGCTGGAACCCATGACGGCGCGCGACAACGCGCTGACGATCGAGACAGAGTACCGGCATGGCTTCGACGTCCGGCTTTCGACGATCGACTTTGCGCAGCGCGACCATGAAGACTTCATCCAATCGATCGAGTTGAAGGAGTGAGAACCTTGCCTCTGAAAGACGTATACGTCCATATTGACCTGAAAAAGCCGATCACGCGCAACCAATTCGGCTTCCCGTGCATCATCGGCATCGACCCGAACGGCGCGGGCATGGCATACCGCGAATACCGCGACCTGGATACGGTGCTGAACGACTACGACGACCAAACGCTTGAATACCTGAAAGCCAGGGCCATCTTCGGCCAAGACTTGCCGCCCGAAAAGGTGGCGATCGTCAACGCCCCGACCGCTGCCGACCTCATTGAAACGCTGGCGGGCATTTACGACCTCGGCTGGTATCATCTCGTCTCGGCCATCACGACCGAGCCGGAGATCACGGCGCTTGCCGACGAGATCGAGTATCGCGGCGTCAAGAACCTGTTCCTGGCTTCGGACGACAAGACCATGATCGAGACGCTTCGCGACAAAGGCTATGAGCGGACGGCCATGTTCTATCACCCGATCGTGACGGAACATCCGGAAGCAGCTTGGCTGGGCGAATCCGCGGGCAAGCCGATCGGTTCACTCACCTGGAAATTCAAGCACCTCAAGGGCATTTCGCCGATCAAGCTCACGGAAACCGAACTGGCCGACATCCATGCCCTCGGCGCCAACTGCTACGTCACGAAGATGGGCGACAACGTGACGAGCGAGGGCAAGATGCTGTCGGGCGAGTACATCGACATCATCCAGAGCAAGGACGCCGTGCAGTTCGACATCGAGTACCGCGTGCAGAAGCTTCTGAACCGCTCGCCGAAGATCCCGTATGACCACAACGGCATTTCGCTGATCGCGGCCGAGGTGCAGACCTCGCTCAACCAGTTCCACCGCCAGGGCATGATCGCGGAAGACGACGACAAGAACCCCATGTACAGCGTGACGCCCGGCACCCGCGCAGAACAGGCCGACACGGATCGCGCCAACCGCATCTATCGCGGTTGCTCGTTCCATTTCTTCCTGGCCGGCGCGATCCATGAAGTCCGCATCAACGGCGTCATCGAAGTGTAAGCGAAAGGAAGTGAAGAAAGATGGCGGCAGGACAACATCAGAGCCAAGTCACGAACTACGACCCGAAAGAGGTATCCGTCGTCGTTGACGGTGGATTTTTGACCTGCATCGGCGAGGATGGCGTGACGTGTGAAAAGGACGAGGACGTCATCACCGAAAGCGTCGGCGCGCAGGGCGACGTCTGCTATACGAAAGTGGCCAACGACCTCGGCACGATTACCGTCGCAGTGCAGCCCGAATCCCCCGATATTCAGCGTTTGGATCAGCTCGCGAACACCGTGAAAGAGGTGGCCGTTTGGGTCATGTATCGCAGTGAGAAGACGGGCGGCTCCAAATGCATCGTCAAAAAGCCCGGCAACCGCGAATACGGCGGCGAGGGCGCTGACCGCGAGTACGAGATTCGCGTGCTCGATTACACGGTCGCTTGATAGAAAACAGGCCAAACGGGGCATTGATTTGCCCCTTTTGGCACTTTTGGCACGAAGATTCAGGAGGTAAAAGAAATGGCAAAGAGCTTCAAAGGGTATCAATTCACGAAAGAAATCAACGGCACCAAATACACGTTTAAATATCCGGGCCGCCGTCGCGCGAGCGAAATCACCGATGATTGCAAGGACAACAACGGCAACATCGTCATGAAGGACTTCTACCAGAAGCTATACGATGAGGTCATCGTCGATCCGAAAGTGTCCTTCGACTACTTTGATGAGTTCATCGACGACCACGACGAAGTTGCGAAGATAGCCGCAAACTGCGTTGGAGGCCGATTTCCCAGGAACGATGACGCAGACAAAGCGCCAGTATAGTCAAAGCTATTTAAAAGCGTGACAAAGCGCATGCCAAAAAGAAGCAAACTTGTGCATGCTCAGCCGTAGTCGTCGTTTCACATTGGCCCAAAATTTTTCAATGGGATTTAAATCCGGCGAGTATGGCGGAAGAAATATGACTT
>JAVBLF010000062.1:0-8785 GCA_031553675.1 Eubacteriales bacterium
GGCGTCGCGGAGCATTTGCGCCGCGCCTTTGCCGGCACTCTCGTCGTAGTAGGCGGTGAAGCGCGGATCCTGGACGTACATGTCGCAAAGGCCGAGGTAGGCTTCGTCGGGGTAATGGCCGAAAAGGGACAACCACTGGCGGTGCAGTTGCACGGCGTTCTGGGCCGTTTCCCCGGCCGGATCGCCGCTTTGCAGGGCGCCAATTAGCGCGTTTGTGATCTGGGCTTGTAGGTCTTGCATGCGCTCGTATTGTTCGGGCGTCAGGTTCATCATGCGAGCATTCGATTCGTCAACCTTGGCGTCGCCATACTTCTGACGGATCTCCTCGCCGTACTTGGCCTCGTTTTGATCGACGAGGTCTTTCTTAAAGGCTTCAAAACGTTCGCGGTCTTTCATGGCGTATACTCCTTTGCATTCTAACAGTGCTTTGTCGACGCTTTCGATCAGGCGATCGATGCGTTCGCGCTTGCTGGCCAGGCGCTCGCGCTGTGTCGCGAGGGCTTGCGCGGCGTCGTAGTCGGGGGCGTCGATGATTCGATGGATCTCGTCGAGCGGGAATTCCATTTCGCGGAAAAACAGGATCTGTTGCAGGCGGCGCAACTCCGCATCGCCATAGCGTCGGTAGCCGTTTTCGGCGCGCTGCGGCGTCAAGAGGCCGATTTCGTCGTAGTGGCGCAGCATGCGGACGCTCACGCCCGACAGAGCCGACAGTTCGGATATGCCGTAGTGCATGGGCTGCCTCCTTTCGACACCATGATAAACCCTCACACTGTGAGAAGGTCAAGTGCCTTTCGTCCTTTTTCTCGAAACATTTCCACAGACATCGTTTCATAAGATCACCCGAGGGGGATTTCCATGAAGCGGATTGTCGAAAAGGGCCTTTTGATCGTATTCAGCGCGCTACTGATCACGTTTTTGTGGTACGCGCCGGCGTGGCTGCGGCCGATGTTCCAGCGCGACATTTACCGCGAATGGATGGAGAACAAAACGCCCGCCTGGCAGGGGATCGTCCACGTTTGGAACCTCTACGACGGCGAAACGAAGATCGACAGCGCCTGGCTGCGTTCGTCGTTCAAGCGCTACGAAAAGCAGACGCGCGGCGTCTTCATCGAGATGGCGACGCTGACGCCGGACGAAGCGGCCGCCTTGCTGGCCGAGGGGAATTGCCCCGATCTTTGGGTCTTTCCCGAGACCCTCATGCCACAGGGCGGGGTGAGGGACGTGCAATTTGCGCTGCCCTTGCCCCAAGCCGAGAAGAAGATCGAGTCGGACTTCGAGTTCGACGTCGGCGAAGGTGGGGCGATCGTCGAAACGCCCGAAGCGCCTGAAAACGAGCAGGTCAAGTGCGCGGCCTGGGTGTCGAGCCTGCACCCCGATTTCGCCGATCAGGCGCGCGCGCTCGGGGCTTACCTTGCGGAGCAGGCGCAGGGCATGGTAAAATGAAGGCAACGAATCGCTGCTGGCCAAACTGAGGGTCGGTCACCTTTGGATGTGGAACGGGTTTACGAACGCGGAGCCACGGCTTTTGCAGCGCGGCAAGACGAGAATGTGGGGGAACGACCGCCTATGGAAGCACAGTGGAAGAGCGAACTCATGCGGGCCTTGCCCGGTGCGCAGATCCTTTGGGACGAACCGATGAAAGGGCATACGACGATGAACGTCGGCGGCCCGGCCGACGCCTTCTTCCAGCCGAAAAACACCGCCCAACTCCATGCGGGGCTGATCGTCGCGCGGGAACAGGGCGTACCGGCGCTCATCGTGGGAAACGGCTCGAATCTGATCGTCCGCGAAGGCGGCATCCGCGGCCTCGTGGTCCAGATCGGCGCCGCCATGGGCGCTTGCCGCATCCAGGGGCGCAAAGCCGTCGTGCAGGCGGGCTGTTCGCTTCCCTTTTTGGCGCGTGAAGCCATCCAGAAAAACCTGGCCGGACTCGAATTCGCGGCGGGCATCCCCGGGAGCGTCGGCGGAGCCGTCGCGATGAACGCGGGTGCCTATGGCGGCACGATCGCCGATTGCCTGAAGGCGGCGCGCGTGATCGACCGCGACAATGTGCTGCGCGACATCGTGGTCAAGCCGGACGACATGGGCTACCGGACCACGATCTTTGGCCGCGAGGGCATGACGGTGCTCGAAGCGGAATTCGAATTTCGCTACGACAAGGGCGGCGAGGCCCGCAAGGCCTACGACGACTTTCGCGCGCGCCGACAGGAAAAGCAACCGCTCGACCAGCCGAGCGCGGGCAGCGTCTTCAAGCGCCCCGAGGGGCACTTTGCCGGACAATTGATCGAAGCGGCCGGACTGAAGGGCTTTTCGATCGGCGGCGCGCAAGTTTCGACCAAGCACGCCGGCTTCATCGTCAACACCGGCGGCGCGACGGCGGACGACGTTTTGGCGCTGATCGCCGAGATTCAAACGAGAGTACAAGAGGCGAGCGGCATTCGCCTCGAAACGGAAGTGAAGATCGTCGGCGAATGATCGCTTACGACGATGGGGGTGGAGTGTTGAACGTCCTGATCATCACGGGACTGAGCGGCGCGGGGAAATCGCACGCCCTGCGCAAGATGGAGGACAACGGTTATTTCTGCGTCGACAACTTGCCGATCAGCCTGGTCGACGAGTTGGTGCGGCGTCTTCAGGGCGTGCCGGGCATGGAAAACGTCGCGTTGGGCATCGATTCGCGCAATCTTTCCTTGGCGAACGTGAAGGAGATGCTCAAAGCCCTGCGCGAGGAGGGCAACAAGGTCGAGATCCTCTTCCTCGACGCGCGCGACGACGTATTGATGCGCCGCTACAGCGAGACCCGCCGCAACCACCCCATGGCGCGCGACGGCTTCGTGGCCGACGGCATCCAGAAGGAACGCCAAGCGCTCGAACAATTGCGCGAGATCGCGACCCTCTACATCGATACGAGCGAAAAAAAACCTGCCGAGCTCAACGTCGACATCGACGAGATGATGGCGCGCTCGGCCAGGAGCGTCGCGCTCATGATCCGCTCCTTCGGCTTCAAGTACGGCATTCCACCCGACGCGGACGTCGTGATGGACATGCGCTTCGTTCCGAATCCGTTTTGGATTCCGGAACTCAAGCCGCTGACCGGCGTCGATCAGCCCGTGATCGACTACGTGATGGGCTTTCCCCAGGCGCAAGCCTTTTTGGACGAGTTCTCCCAGATGCTCACCAAGCTCGTGCCTTGCTACCTCAAAGAAGGGAAGCCCCGCATCCTGATCGGCATTGGCTGCACCGGCGGACAGCACCGCTCGGTCTGCATGGCCGAGGCGCTCGGCAAACGGCTCACCGCGCTCGGCATCGGCAACATCGTATCCCACCGCGACCTCGACAAAGCCCGAATTCGGGTCGACGAGGCGGACGTGAAATCGAGGTGAATCGCGGTGTCCTTTTCATCGCGGGCCAAGGAAGACCTGGGCCGCCTTCGTTTGACGCGCGATTGCTGCGCGCGCGCCGCACTAGCCGGGTGGATCCACACGGCGGGATCGCTCTCGTTTGGGCGGGGCGTGAAGCTGCGCCTTGTCACCGAGACGAACGCTGTCGCGCGGTGGGGGGTGCAGCTCGCCAAAAGGCTGTACGGCGTCGAGACGGAGATCACCGTGCGCGAACGCAAACGCCTCGGCAAAAATCGCAGCTTCGGCATCACGCTGCAAGGCGGCCGCATTGAAGCGCTCCTCGCCGAGACGGACGTGATCGCGAAGACCCCAGACGGTGTGGCCATACTCGAAACGGTCGGCGACGCGATCGTCGAGCGGGACTGCTGTGCGCGCAGCTTTTTGCGCGGCGCCTTCATCGGGGGCGGATCGGTCAGCGACCCCCAAAAGGGCTATCACCTCGAATTCGTCGTGCGCAGCGCCGCGTTGAACGACACCATGCTGCGCCTGCTCAATGGATACGATCTCAATGCCAAATCCGTGCTTCGCAAGGGAAGCCATGTGGTATACTTAAAGGAGGGCGACCGGATCACCGAATTTTTGACGCTGATCGGTGCACACGGCGCGATACTCGACCTCGAAAGCGTCCGCACGATGAAGGACTTTCGCAACGATCTCAACCGCAAAGTCAACTGCGAGACGGCCAATCTCCAAAAGACGGCCACGGCTGCCGCGCGGCAAATCGAGAACATCCGTTACCTGATCGCGTCGGACGCCTTTCCCTCGATCGACGCGCAACTACAGCAGGCCGCCATGCTCCGGCTGGATCACCCCGATGTCACCCTCGCGGAGCTGGGCGAAATGACGACGCCGCCCGTCGGGAAGTCGGGCATCAACCATCGCTTGCGCAAGCTGGACGCGCTGGCCAACGCACTTCGGGACGAGACACCCAGAATCCCTCCAAACGACAACCGCCGGAACGATGCAGAAAGGGGCACCCATGGTCCATAAAGTACTGAAGATCGACAATGAGGAAGGCCTTCGCTCCAAGCCGGCCGCCATGTTCGTCCAGACCGCCAGCAAGTACAGCGCCCAGATCATCATCGAAAAGGGCAACAAAAAGGTCAATGCCAAATCGATCATGGGGATGCTGTCGCTCGGCGTCAGCCAGGGCGAATCGATCCACATCGTCGTCAACGGCGACGACGAAAAAGAAGCGCTCACCGCCCTGACGAAGCTCATCAAGGATCAGTTTCCCGACGAATAGCGCAATCAAAAAAGTGTCCGTTGGACACTTTTTTTTGTGCTCAGAAGCCGTACTGGTTCTTCCCGTGGCTGGGATCGACGAGCGGTTTTCCGTCGGCGTCGAGCAGCGCCGTCAATCCGCCGCCATAGCCCGACATGGCGAACAAATACTGCACGCCGGTTTCGGTGTCGGTGATGATGCGGATCGAGAAGCCGTCGAACTTCGGCGCTTCGAGTTTTGCCTTTTCGACGATAAAGCGGCGTTCGATGTCGTTCATGTTCGTATCCTCCTTTGGGTTCAGCGGCGTTTGTTCTTCTCCTTGACGTAACGCATGGCCTGTTTCATCTCGCCCATGCCGCCAAACATGCGCTTGATCTTCTCCTGTTCGAGGCTGCGGCTGTCGAGCCCCACGTAAGCGAGTTCGGCGGCCAGCTTTTGGTAGCTTTCAAAACGCTCGGCGGACAACTCGCCCTCCTCGATCGCATCGCGCACCGCGCAACCCGGTTCGCGGTCGTGGCGGCAGTCGGCGAAGCGACAACGCTTGGCGAGCGCTTCGATGTCGGCGAAAGACTTCGACACGTCGCCGTGGTCGAGTTGGAGTTCGCGCATGCCGGGTGTGTCGATCATCATCGCGCCCGAATCGAGGCGAATGAGTTGGCGGCTGGTCGTCGTGTGGCGGCCCTTTTCGTCGCGGCGGGTTTCCTTCGTCGCGAGGAGTGCCTTCCCCGCTAGGCCGTTGATCATCGTCGATTTGCCGACCCCCGACGATCCGAGCAGCGCGGCAGTCTGTCCGCATGCGAGGTGGGGGAGCAGCGCGTCGTAGCCGCCCGTCGTCACGCTCGACGTCGCAACGACATCGCAGCCCGGCGCAGCCAACTGCGCTTCGGCGACGCGCTCTTCGACGTCGGGGCAAAGGTCGGCCTTTGTCAGCACGACAACGGGGGTCGCGCCGCTGTCCCACGCAACCGTCAGAAAACGCTCCAGCCGCGCGAGATTGTAGTTTTCGCCGAGCGCCATGCAGAGAAAGACCGCATCGGCGTTGGCTGCGACGACTTGCCGCGTCTGATCTCTGCCAGCGGCCTTGCGCGCGAAGACGCTGCGTCGTGGCAGCACCAGCCGAATCGATAGCGCGTCGGGCAGACCGGGGTCGTCGGGCGGCAAAGGCGGGTCGATCAGCACGAAGTCGCCAACGGCCGGAAAGTCGCCCCGTTCGCGCAGCTCGTAGGCAAGCGCGCCGGACAGACGCGCCGGGTATTCGCCGTCCGGCGTCAGGACGCGGTAGAGGTCGCGGTGCTGTTCCGAAATGCGGGCGGGCTGCCATTGCGGAAAACGCGCGGCTTCCGACAGTGTGGCTTCGTCGAAGCCCAGGGAGACGAGTTCTTTGTTTTGCATGGTGGATCACATCTTTTTCTTGTTCTGCCGCCGCCGGAGCAATTCGCTGCCCAGATCGGCGTCGTTCGGCGCATTGCCGCGAGAAGGCTTTGCGGGTTCATGCGGTGCTTGTGGGGAGGGGGGCGGCGTCGGACTCGGTGGGTCGGTCGGCGGGCGCTTGGGCGCGGGAGCCTCGGCTTTCTGACGGGCCAAATGACGCGCTTCCCGCTTGGCGCGTCCGGCCGCGACTGCTTCGATGAGCCTGCGATCCCAGCGCAGACGGCGCAAGGCGATGTCGGCAAAGAAGAGCAAAAAGCCGATCAGGAGCAGCCAGGGCCAGATCTCGACGCGGCTCTCGACGCGGTCCATCGGATGGGCGAAGAGTTCGCTCGCCGACGCCACCGCGAAACCGCCTGTCGCCGTTCGAATGGCTTCGAGCAGCGGCGCGCCGTCCTTCTGGCGGATGTCGAATTCGGGCGAGTAGGCGGCAGGTACACCGCCTTCGATGACATTGATCGCCTCGCCG
The DNA here is from genome assembly GCA_031553675.1 of Eubacteriales bacterium. Lineage (GTDB taxonomy): Bacteria > Bacillota > Clostridia > Christensenellales > CALWSW01 > JAVBLF01. Next base: position 6,524 of record JAVBLF010000062.1, read on the forward strand.
TCCTTCGACTGCTCAACGCGGATCGTGTATGCGCCCTCTTGGGTGGCGTCGAACTTGCCCTCGGATTGGCCGGGCGCGGTCGGGTCAAGGGCGATCGTTTGCGTCGTGCCGTCGGGGTTGATGATCGTCGCCTGGCTCTCGATGCCCTCCCAACGGCCGGCATGCACCGAGATCGTGCCGGTTTCGCCGGTGACGGTGGCGTCGATCGCGCCCTCGCCGCCCTCGCCGGGGAGCAGGAAATCGACGATGCTGCTGAAAAAGCGGCCGCCCTCTTCCCATGCGAGGTAATGCTTCGTCCACATGCCGCGGGCGTCGCTCGTCCAGCTCGCCACCCGCCCCAAACCGAGCTGCCATTGGGCGAGGATGGGCGTGTCCTTGTCGCTCGTCAAGAGCTCGCTGGCCGTCGGCTTCATGACGGTGGCAATGTAACCGTCGAGCTGCGGGAAGCCCGCGAAACCGTCCGTGATGGGCGACGACTCGACGAGCTTGGGCGTAAAGGTGACGTTTTGCAGATAACTTTGCGTCGCGAGGAAGGTCTCCTTCGCAAAGATCTGTGGCAGGTTGGAAAACTCATTCGCGTCGTAGTAGCGTCCGTCGCCGAGCAGCGCGATCTGTTGCAAAAGCGCTTGGTTGGCGCCCTCGCCAACGCCGACGGTCGAGAGCGTGATGCCCCGTTCGCGCATTTCCATCGCGAGCTGGTCGAATCCGGTGTCGCCCGGCTGGCCGTCGGTCAGGCAGATGACGTGCTTGAGCTTGCTGTCGGTCGCTTCGAGCGCCAACATCGCTTCGTTCAGCGCGCCGTACATCATCGTGCCGCCGCCAGGGCGAATGCTGCCGATCAAATTTTTGATCGACTCGACCTCGGTGGGGTGCTGCATGCCGACGACCCATTTCGCCGCGCCGTCGAAGGCGACGACGCCGATCGAATCCTTGGCGCTCAGCACTTCGAGCGAACGGACCGCCGCTTCGTTGGCGAGATCTTGCCGCGTGATGCCGTAGCGACCGTCCGACATGCTGCCCGACTTATCGATCACGAGCACAAGCCCGAGCGAAGGCATGTCGAGCTTGTTTTTCACGTCCATATCGACCGGCAAAAGTTCGGCCAAGGGCGAGCCGATGTAGCCGCCGAGGGCATAGCTGTTGTCGCCGCCCGTTGTCAACAGACCGCGCCCCATCGCCCGAACGAAGGTCCCCATCGCCTCGATCTGCTCCGGACGCAGATCTTCGGCGCTGACGTTCGCGAGCACGCAGGCCTGGTAGGGCTGCCACTGGGCGAGGTCGGCGCTCAGGCTGGCGGGCGGCACGAGATCGACCGCCATGCCCGCCGCCGTGAGCATCTTTTCGAGCTCGCGCGCGTCGCCATCGCTACCCTCGACCAAGAGCACACGCGCTTTACCGACGACCTTGGCGATCGACGTGAGCTGGTTGTTTTGCGTCGCACCGCCGCTTTCCTGGAGTACGGCCTGGTACTGCACGACGCCCGAACGTTGGGCGACATCTTCGAAGACGAAAACATTCTCGCCCGCCTGGAGTTCGACGTCCTTTTCCGCCATGAGCTGGCGGTCGCCGTAGAGAAAGAGCTTGGCCGTCTTGGCGGCGTTGGCGTGAAGTGTGACCTTGATGTCGAAGGCTTCGCCCTCGTAGACGCGCGGCGGGATGGAGAGCGCACTGACCTGTGCGTCGCTGGAGGCGCTGGCCGCCGTGCTGTCGAAGGCCATGACGTCCACCCGAACGCCTTGCGCTTGCAGAGCGCGGGCAGTTTTTTGCGCATCGCCGAGGTTTTCCTTGCCGTCCGACATCAACAGGATCTGCCGCGCCCCGCCCGCCTCGAAGAGGGCCGCCCCGAATTGCAGCGCCGATCCGAGGTCGCTGTAGCGGGCGTCGGGCATGGTTTCGAAGCGCGAAAAAGCGCTCGCCCCGGCGAAATGCTGTTCGACGGCGGCGTTGCGCCCAAAGGCCAACACCCCGACGCGGTAATGATCGGGCAGTGCCTTGGCGATGTCGCGAATCTGCCCTTCCATTTCGTTGCGTTGCCCGGCGAGGGACTGCGATCGGTCGGCGAGGATCAGAAGCGTCGCGTCGTTCGAGCGGGTCACGACCGTCAAGCCGGCCATCGCCAGGCAGAGCAGCGCGATCGCGACGCTCCGGACGACGAGGGCGACCCGCGTTTTGAGCGAGCGCGCGCCCATGCGGAAGTAGGTGGCGATCGTGAAGCCCAGCGCCACCGGCAAAGCGATGAGAAGCAACGGCCTGACGAAATCA
>JAVBLF010000024.1:0-53880 GCA_031553675.1 Eubacteriales bacterium
TGGTGGAGGATCTGATAGAGGCGATCGGCTTCGCGACGGGCGCTGTGAAAAATCCATACATTGAGCGCGGCCAGCACGAAGATCATCGTGTCGAAGCCGATCAGATTCTGGGCGATCACCTGAAAGACGACAGACAGTCGAAGCATGTTTCACCTCACCGCACCCATACACGAATCCCTTTCCCCATTGTAAACGGAAAAGCCCATTCGCGGTAGTAGGGATTTTTTCCCTGCCATCGGAGGAGTACAAAAAAATGGCCATACGACCATTTTTTCAGCACCCCGCAAGCATCACGGTTTGTCGAGCCAACCCGGCCACGCGTCGTCCGAAAAGTCGGCGTTCGTGCCGCTGCGGTAGTTGTTCAGGGGCGAGGGCTTGCTCTCTTCCGCCTTTTCCTTGGCGGACTCGAGTATGATGCGGGCGCGCTGCTGTGCCTTGTCGATGATCTGGCGCTCGCGATCCTGCACGTCACGCGCGATCTGGTTGGCGCTCTCTTTGGCCTTGCGAACAAGCTCGCTGCCTTCGCGTTCGGCCGATCCGAGCAATTCGCGCGTCTTTTCCTCGGCCTCGCGTATGATCTCCTGGGAGCGCAAACGCGCCTCGTTGATCATGGAGGAGGCTTGCTTGTCGGCCTCGTCGCGCTGGGCTTTGCTGCGTTCGATGTCGTCGAACTGCTTGCGGAAGTTGGTGAGTTCGGCCTGCAATTTGACATTGTCCTCGCGCAGGCGGTTGGTCTCCTGGCGCGACGAAGCGATCCGCATCGATTCCTCGTTGAGGCGGTTGACTTGGATCTTGAGTTTTTCGTTGTCTTGGACGGCCGACACCAGCTTGTCCTGCAGTTGTTCCATCTCGGTCATGATCTCGTCGAGAAAGGTGTCGACCTCGGCGTCGTCGTAGCCCAAGACAGTGCGGGTAAATACCTTGCTAATGATGTCGTTTCTGGTGATCGGCATCCCAATTCATCCTCTCAAAGCGATCGCGCTGCGGTACATGCGGGCGGGGGGATACTTTGATTCTTCCACGTTAGGAGCGAAACAATTCCCTGTCCTCGTCTTCGCCGTCGCCCACGATGGTGATGTTGCTCGGAACGATGACAAAAATCCCGTACGAAACGCGGCGGATCGTGCCGCTGAGGGCATAGACGGCGCCGCTCATGAAGTCGATCACGCGCTGGGCCAGCTCGCGCTCGAGGTCAACCATGTTGACGATGACGGGCTTGCGGGCACGCAGATTGTCGACGATCGCCTGGGAATCCTCAAAGGAAAGCGGCTGGAACAGGATCATCTTCATGGTGCCTGCTCCGTTGACGGCGGTCAGATTCGGCTTGTCCATATTCACGACCTTGTTGCCTCCCGGGTTATTGAGGCGGCGGCGATCACCGCGGTTTTCGCGCGCGGACTCACGCTCGGCCGACGGTTCGGCAGTCGCGTCGTCATACGCGGTTTCCATCATCTCGTTCTGGCTGGCGTCCGAATCCATCAACGCCTCGTCTTGGCCGTTGTCCGGCTCAGGATCGAATATGACATCCTTGAGCTTGTCGAAAATGCTGCCCATTTGAGAAAACCTCCCATGCTTGCTCCGGCGAAAAACCTAGGCCGCGAAACGGACGAATGGATGTGCACGCGCAAACGTGCATGCCACTCCAGCCTCTTCGTGTGCCAAATGGATATGCGAATATGCGGCTCAATGTATATCTATAGTAGATGATTGTTTTTGCCTTTGTCAAGGAAATAATGGGGCGAAGGGCGTCGATTTGTAATTAATTTACAAATTCATGCGTATTTGCCACAGAAATCCCGCACTTCGTCGATCCCAGGTGCATTTCCCACAATCTTTCACGGATTGCGAGCGCCGAAGATCGACCGCCCGACGCGTACCATCGTCGCGCCCTCACGGATGGCCTCTTCGTAGTCGTCCGACATCCCCATGGACAGCACGTCGCATGTGCGGGCCATCAGCCCCCGCGCATGCATTTTTTCGAGAAGCCCCCGCAACGTGGCAAAATACCGCCTCGCTTCGTCGCCGGTGGCGGGTGGCGGAATGCACATCAAGCCCCGCACACGGATGTTCACAAACGCGGCCAATGCCTCGGCCAATGCAGGCAAGGCTTCCGGATCCACGCCCGACTTCGTCTCTTCGCCGCCGATCTGCACCTGGATCAACGCGTCTTGTACAATACCGCCCCGTTTGGCGGCGAGGTCGATCGCTTCGGCGAGCGACAAACGGTCGAGCGCGTGGATGAGCGCCACTTCGCCGACGATCTGCCTGGCCTTGTTGCTCTGGAGGGCGCCGATCAAATGTGTTTCGACGGGGAGCAGCGCGTCGCGTTTGGCCAAAAACTCCTGCACGCGGTTCTCTCCGATCGCGTCAACCCCCGCTCGGATGGCCTCGTTGATCCTCTCGGGCGGCATGGTTTTCGTCGCAGCGATCAGCCGAATCGACGCGGGATCGCGCCCGGCCTCCTGCGCCGCCCTTTCGATGCGTTCGCGCACGCGCGCGAGCGATTCCGCGATCGTCACGGCGATCAACCCCCTTCGATCCCCTTAATGACCCGCACGCCCGGCTTGACGCGCGCATCCTCGCACTGGAAAATAACGCGATCGCCGTCTTCGCACAGCACATCGACCGCCACAAACTGGTTCTCTCCGTCGTGCTGCACGACGATGCCCTCCATGCCGTACTCGGTCCGCAGCGCGCTGGCCGGGGCGCTCATGCCGCTGAACGAGCCGCTGAGTTTGACGCGCGCCCGTCGCAGGTTGAGGAAGGGCGACACGTCGTCGTCGATCTGGAGGATGTAGACGCTGTTGTCGCCGCGCGTCGCGTGAAGGACGGTGGCGTGATAGGTTTTCTCGTAAAAACCCTCGAACTCGATCTGGTAGCTGCTGCCGACCCGCATGTGGTAGTTGTCGCGTCCGTCCGTGCGGATGGCGAGGTAAAAGTGGTTTGGGTTGACGAGCCGGTACAACGGCCGCTCTTCCTTCGCGCCGGCTGCCTGGCTGAAGGATTTGCGATCCCAGGTGCCCTGGATGTCCGACGCGCGGAGACGGGGGAGATTCTGCTTGTTCAGAAGCGTCGAATACTCGTCGAACTCGTAGCTGATCATGCCGCTGCCCGTGGCGCGCACCGCTTCACTGGCGCTTTCGATGCTCGCCAGGTAGTCCTGCTCCGAGCGGTAGAGCTCTTGCAGGCGCATGTCGGGCTGGGTCGAGCTCTGCAAAAACTGCTTGCGATCGCCGATCATGGCTTCCAGATCGCGCGAAAGCTGCAACACATCGCTTTTCCGAGGGTTTTGCAGGGCCGCGACGATCTCGTCGCGTTTGCCGTCGATCGCCTCTTCTTTGGACGACAGCTCGGCGTTGACGACGTCCTTCCAGATCGTATCGACCTGGTAGCGGTAGATCTCCTGCTGGCGTTCGAGGAGGTCCTGCATCATGTTCTCGCTGGAGCTGAATTTGTATACCTGCGCGACTTCTTGCCCCTCGGTGACGACCGAACCTTCGTCGGCGCGGTAGATCACCTTTCCAAAGGCAGGCCGTTTGTCGATCGTCTCGTCGCGTATGATCACGACAGGAACGCTCGAACGCACAAATGTCGTGCTGTCGGTGCCGATGTTGCCCCCCATGGCACGGAGCGCCAAAACGATCGCAACGGCAACCAGCGCCGCGACGAACAGAAATACGACGATCGATTTGGGTTGAACGCGCTCTCGCTTGCTTCTCCTTGCCATGGACGACCTCCGGACGGATCGGCGCGTCTTGCCGTCATTCGACACGCGCCGTCTGATTCAGCCATATTATAGCACAAAGCGCGCGCGGTTGCAGAGTGAATTTCCCCCTTTACAAGGCAGGCGTTTTTCGGTACAATAAATGAGCACGTTCCTCCTTAGCTCAGTTGGTAGAGCATGCGGCTGTTAACCGCAGGGTCGTTGGTTCAAGTCCAACAGGGGGAGCCATCAAAAGAGCGCCGATACGGCGCTCTTTTTTGCTGCGAAAACGCGTCCACACACATTCCCGATCCCCTTGACATTCGGCATCTCGAAGCACGTTTCGCATCTTTTCCCTCTACATCGGGAAATTTTGTCCCGACGACGTGTCGTACGCGGACGCATGCGCCGGCACATCGGCTTCGGGCAGCAACGAAGTGCAGTGCGGGCAGCGCTGGGCTTCCTCGGCGACGGTTTCCAGGCAGTAGGGGCAATGCCGCGCTTCTTTGGCCGGCGCTTCGGCGGGCTTTTTCGCGAAACGGTTGACCGCCTTGACCAGCAAGAAGAGCGCAAACGCGATGATCAAAAAGTTCACGACCGCCATGATGAACTTGCCGTAAACCCATTCTTTTCCGTCGAGCAGCGGCAAGGACAGCGCCGAGATGTCGAAACCCCCGAGAAGCAGACCGATCAAAGGCATGAGCAAATCTTCCACAAGCGACGTGATGATCGCCGCGAATGCGCCGCCGATGATGACACCGATCGCAAGGTCGAGTACATTTCCGCGCAACGCGAACTGTTTGAATTCTTTTAACACTTCTTTTCCTCCTCATCACATGTCTGTCATTGCATCGTTTTTCATCTCTGCAAATATGCGAAAAACCGAACACGAGCAGTATTGCCGCGCCCGGTTGATTCCATACATTCATCGGAATTTTCCTTGGTGCTAATCGGCATCTCCCCACTTGGGCGGCCGTATGGTCAAATTGACGACGATCGACACGATGACGCCGATCGCGGTGTCGAGTATGCGGTTCAGCGCGTAAGGGATGGACAGCGATACATCGACATTGATCAGCGTCGCGAGCAGCACGACGAGCGCCATAGTCGCCGCCAGCTTGAGGTTGAGCCAGACGCAGACCGTGATCGCGATCATGCTCACGCCCGCCAGAAAGATCGCGTAGACGATGCGGTTGCTGTGGATGGGAAAGACGGTGAATATCGCGACGAAGATCACGCCCAAGACGCCGCCGATCGCCGTGCCGATCAGTCGTTGCACGCCAAAGCGCAGCGAGGTTTCGACCGTCCCTTGCATGGCGACGATCGCCGCGATCAACGCCAAGAACAGCGATTGATCCGTTCGGTTGATCCATGCGTAGAGGAGCGTCGTCAACACGATCGCCAATCCCGTCTTCAAGGTACGCATGCCGATGTGAAATCCCTGGGCGCTGGGCTTCGTGATGCCGATCGCGTTCAACACGATCCACAGCCTATTTTTCATTCCCGCCTCCGACGCGCCCACGCGCTCAAACCCACTCCGACGTTTCGATCCTTTCATCCCGTTCTCCTTCCCGTCCGCAAGCCGTCACCCACGCCACAACCGCTTCAATGCCCGCCGTTCCCGACACCGAACGAGCGCCCGCTTCGCAGAGCGCCGCATCGCCCGCGCCAAAGCCCTCGAAGACCATCACAGGCGTTTGGCCCCCGCGCAGCGCTTCGATCGCGCCCGCCCAGGTTCCGCCGCGCCCTTCTTTCGCGCCGATGACGGCCGCAACCGACGCCATTGCGTAGAGTGCGCGGTTGCGTTGCATGGCTTGCGCCGCGCTGAAGGGCGCGGCCGGATGCGCCGCCGACAGCAGCAGATAGCGCCCCGTGAGGCCCTCGATCAACGACCAGGCCGCCCGCGTATCCAAACCATACGGCAACACAAACACCACCCCACCACCCACATTCAGGGCAGCGCATTGTGCCGCGCTGTCGATGCCGTCCGCGCCGCCCGACACGACGATCCGTCCCCGCTCCGCACAGGCCACCCCCAACTTTCGCGCCAGCTTCAGCGCCTCTTCCCCCGCATCGCGCGCACCGACGATGGCGACGCCTTGCCGCGGCAACGCCTCGAGCAAGTCGCGCGCCCCGTACGCGTAGGCGACCGGCTCATGCAGCCCGCAGCGGACCAAACCCCCGTCGCCTGCCGTTAGCACTTCGATGCCGCGCGTGCGCAAGGCTTCCAGCTCCTGCGCCAATCGACGCCCGCGCCGAAGCGACGCCACGCGCAACGCATCGGCGACGGGCAAACGCGTCATGAGCTTGTCCTCGCTGGCCGTCAGCAAAAAGTCGCCCGGCTCCGGCAGATCCGACAAACGCCACAAGAGCGCATTCCACGCCTTTTCTCCGAAGGGGCGCAAGGCAGCGGGCGACACGTCGGGCGGCAGGCCCAGTTTGGTACACAAAAGAAGGGTCGCCCAGCGCAAAAAGCCCGCATCCACAGCAACACCCCCCCCCAATCCCTGCGCAACCTTTTTGTGCGCCACGCGAAAGCCCCTCATCGGCCCCAGACGAAACCCACACGAACGTCCAGCGACGAAAGCGCCAAACAAACAACATGCGGATCAAAAATTCCTTTGCCCATTATAGCATGGAGGCAAATGGAAGCGCAAAACGCAAAGCTCTCTCGGCACGCAAACTTGACAGCCGCACTTACATGTGTTATTGTACTAAGTACGTAGTACAATAACACAGTCCGACGGACCCCCGCGGACGGAAAGGAGACGTCGATGCCGCTTCGTTTTACCGATCACGCGCCCATCTACCAGCAACTTCTGGCGCACTTCGAAACGCTGATCCTCAACGGAAGCCTCAAGCCGGGCGACAAGTTGCCATCGGTTCGCGATCTGGCGATGGAGATCGGAGTCAACCCCAACACCATGCAAAAGACGCTTGCCTTGCTCGAAGGGCAACGCCTCATGTATACCGAGCGGACGAGCGGCCGCTTTGTCACACAGGACACGTCGGCGATCGAGGGACTTCGAAACACCCGCACCCGCCAGATCATCGAAACCTTTTTCGCCGACATGGAAAAGATCGGATATGACCGAGAGCATGCGCGGACGCTTCTGCTGGAGGCAGGCGCATGACGGTTCGCATCACCCCGGAAGGAGGAAGCTACATGCGTGAGACGACGGGCTTTGCGCCCACCGAAAACGTCCCCATGCACGCGTTGTCCGACATCGTGCTCGACGTAAGCCATTTGTCGAAATCCTACAAAAAGTTTCCTGCCCTGAGCGACGTGAGCTTTCACATCGAAAAGGGCCAGATCGTCGGCCTCTTGGGTCCCAATGGCAGCGGCAAAACGACGCTGATCAAGATCATCAACACCCTCTTGACCGACTACAAGGGCGACGTGCAGGTCTGCGGCCACGCGCTGGGCGTCGAAACCAAAAAACTGATCAGCTATTTGCCAGACCTCATGTACTTCGCCGACTGGATGCGGATCAGCGACTGCATTTCGCTCTTCCGCGACTTTTACGAAGACTTCGACGCCGCGAAAGCCAAGTCGATGTGCCAGTCCTTGCAGCTCGACCCGCGCCAACGCATCAAAGCCCTCAGCAAAGGCATGCAGGAAAAGCTCCAGCTCCTGCTCGTCATGAGCCGCCGGGCCCGTCTCTACCTCTTCGACGAGCCGCTGGCCGCCGTCGATCCCGCCGCGCGCGACTACATCATGCAGACCATCCTGACCAACTACCACGAGGAAGGTTCGATCCTCCTCTCCACCCACCTGATCTCCGACATCGAACCAGTCCTCGATCACGCACTCTTTCTCAAAAGCGGTAAGCTCGTGCTCGACGACGTCGTCGATCACATCCGCGAGACGACCGGCGGAACGGTCGATCAGTACTTTCGGGAGGTGTTCAAATGCTAGGCAAGCTGATCAAATACGACTTGCGATATGCCGCCCGCTCGCTGTTGATCGTCTTTTCGATCTTCATCGGTCTGGCGCTCGTGTCCCTGACCTTCGTCGCGTCGGACATCGACCTCAGCTTCCGGATCATTGTGGCGGTTTTGGCCCTCCCGCTCTCGATCGTGCTGGGCGTGATGTACATCGTCACAACCGTGCAGTTCTATTACAAAAGTCTCTTCGGCAAAGAGGGCTACCTGACCCAAACCCTCCCCGTTCGCTCCGAGATGCTGCTCCTGTCGAAGATCCTCACCGCCCTGATCTGGGGCGCCGCATGCCTTGCGATCTGCGCGCTCTACATCTTGGCCATCACGGTCGCCAACGTCCCGACCGACGAACTCACCGATAGCATCCGCCGCATCTCCGCACAGATCCACGTGGGCGACGTGCTCTCCTTGTTCGCTATGGCGTTGTGCAGCGCGCTGGAAAGCCTGACCTGCATCCTGCTCTGCTGCTCGATCGCTGCCATCCCCGCCCTCAAAGACCGGAACATGGGCATCCCCGGCGGCATCCTCGCCTATTTCGTCATCGGCCTGCTCACCGGCCAGGTCACGTCGCGTATCACCGTGCACTATTACCAGGCCGTCTATCCGTTCGATAGCGGCCTCACCTCCCAGATCGTCGACGACGCCCGACGCCTCCTCCTCCAGTTTTTCGGCACGTCCTCGCTGCTTTCCCTCGGTTTCGCCATACTCTTTTTTATCGCGGCCGCCTACCTGATGCGGAAGCACAAAGCGCTGTGACGCCCCGCCCACAACTCCCAAAACCAAAAAAGTGGCCGTTTGCACGGCCACTTTTTTTGCTTGTCCCCCTCACGATACGAGATAACTCCTGTACAAATAGCCCTGTGTCCCGTTGTAGGTCGTCAGAACCCATTCGCCCTCCGTGCCCTCTATCGCGATCTTCGTTCCGTTTGGGACGCCGATCACGACGGGCGCCGTCATATCGGGACTGAGGCGCATGTTCAGCATCGATCCCCCCGGCGTCGCCACGGTAGCCGACTTGCCAGCCTTCGGCGGCGCCGACGCTTGGCTGTCGGGCTTCGTCGTGCCGCTCCCTGCGCCGATCGACCCGTCGATCAACACGAACTGCTTCGCAAAGTAGCCATTTTGCCCCTGGTAGAAAGCGTACACCCAAGACCCCAAGTCATCGATCACGCCGATTTCTGCCCCGTTGGGAACCACGAGCAGCACAGTCGATGTCGCGTTGGGTTCGGCGCGCATGTTGAGCGTTCCGCCGTTCGTCACGATCGTCCCCATCGCTTTGATCATGCCGTCCGAAGCCGGTTTGCTCGGCGTGCTCCCATCCGACGGCTTGGTCGGCGCGGACGAAGTCACCTGCAAGAAAGCCGACGACACATAGCCGACCGTGCCTCGGTGGTATATGCGCGACCATTCGCCCGACGCCGATACGATCGTCGCGGACTGACCGTTGGCCAATGTCGTCACGACCGTCGCGGTCGAGTCTGCCTTGGCGCGCACCTTGAGTCCGCCGCCCGAACTCGTCTTGACCAGGGCTGTCTTGCCGCTCGGTACGTGCGCCTTGTAGAGATTTTTCCCCTCGAGCGCCCCCTTGGCGCGGACGGCCGCCGTATACTTCGAATCGCGAATCCCCTCGAAGACGATGGTCGGCGTCTTGCTCGGGCAATTGTCGAAGATCCACTTGGCGTCGATCACGCGGAGGCGGATGCATCCATGCGACGCGCGCCGCCCCAGGTTGTTCACCGAAGAACTGATCAGCGTAGATTCATCCTTTTTCTGAAAGAGCACCGAATGAAAGAGGATCGGTCCATCGATGCGCGTCCAGTATTGGGCCCAGACGTCGAACTTCGTAAAATACCCCCATCGATACTGCGTGCCAGTCGGAAAGGTACCCAGCGGCGTCGCGTCGGCGTCGGTGCCGCTCGAACAGATCATCTGGCGCACGAGCTCGGCGCCGCGGTAGGCCGAAACGACTTGGTTGATCGTATCGACCCGAAGCGTGTAGCCCCCTGATTGCGTGGTTGTCACGTCCTTTTCCCCCTCGATCTCGATGTAGGATTCCGGGTTGCCGGGATCGGGCGCAATGCCTTCTCCGGCGGCAAACGCAACCCCAAAGAAAAGCGGCAACGCAAGCAAGCAGCTCACGATCCTTCGCAAAGCCACGTTCATCATTCTCCCCCTCCGCCTTGTATTCTAATATTCTTATATGACCATAATATCATCCATCAATATGATATGCAAGTGTCGAAGGCTGTCAACGACGGGGAAACGTAAATTTTCGGTAACAAATCTTCACATGAAAAAGAGGCCTCGCGGCCCCTCTCCTTTCCTCTTCGGTCCCAACGTCAATCCAGGCCCATCGCGACGGCCGCCCTGTCACGGCAAACGATCACTTCGAGCGGATCGGCGTAGAGGTCGCTGTATGCTTCGATCACCAGATCCCCCGCGTAATTGAGGCTCCGAAGCGCATCGACCAGCCCCGTAAAGTCGTATTGTCCGCGCAATGGCAGGGTGTAGTGCGGCTGCCCCACCGCGTCGAAGAAAAAATCGCACAAATGCACGTGCGCCAGCCTTTCGCCCATCGCATCCACATACACGAGCGGATCGTAACCCGATCGCAGCGCCTGCTTGACGTCGAGCGTAAAGCACAAATTGTCGCTCTTTGTCCTGCCGATCAGCATCGGCGCAAAATCCGGCTCGCAAAAGTTCGCCCAGCTCACATTCTCCCAGCACAGCCGCACGCCGTACGAGCGCGCGAGCTCGGCCAAATCGTCCGCGATCGGCACGATGCGATCGAGCTGCGCGTTCCGGAGCGCCCCGCCCAGCGTCGCCTGTCCGTGCATGACGTACTTGTCGGCCCCCAGCGTTCGCGCGCTGCGCAAAACGCTTTCATAGAGCTTCCAAGCATCTTCCCTTTGTCGCTTCCCGATCGAAAAGAGCTGCGGCTCAAACTGCATCGACATGGCGTGCACCGATACGATCTCTATGCCATAAGCCTCAGCTTGCTCCTTGATCAGCGCCGCAAACTCCGGCGTGTACTCACACATGGAGTCAAAAAACACCTCTGCCACCTTGACGCCGTTCTGCCCGATGAAAGCCAGCGAATCCTCCGTCACCATGCGCGAGAAAAAACTGGCGGTCGATATGCCCAATCGCATAACCATTCCCCAATCGTTTTGTTTGCTACAGTATAGCACAGCATGGCGTGCTTTGTGCTATACTGGTGGCGCTCTAAGCGAAGAACCATTGGTTGAAAACAGCCGGAGGAGGCAGCGCTATGGCGGAACCCCCAAACATGGCCCCCCATCCCCCCTCATACGACGCGCATTTTCACGTCGGCCTGGGGCAAGCCAAAAGGACGCAATTCGCCGACATCGCCCAGGACATCCGCGCCACCTTCGCATCCTGCCGGGCGCGTGGCCTCACATCCCTGCGCGACGGCGGCGATCGCGCCGGTTACAGTGCCATCGCCCGCCGCTTTGCGGTGGAATGCGGCATCGACTACCGCAGCCCGATCTACGCGCTGTACAAACGCGGCTTTTACGGCGCTCTGATCGGCCAACCCCTTCCCGGCGACGTGGCGGGCGGCGGCTCGTTTCGAAGCTGCTTCGACGCCGCCTTTGACGCCCTCATCGCAAAATCCCCCGATCACCTTAAAATTCCGCTCACCGGCACCGTCCCGCTCGACCCGGCCAAGCCGATCGGCGCGACGGCCTTCGACCGCGCCGAGCTCGCATACATGATCGCCCGCGCCCGCGACGCCGGCCTGCCCGTCATGATCCACGCCAACGGCACGGACGCCGTCCGCATGGCCGCCGAACTGGGCGCGACGAGCGTCGAACACGGCTACCGCGCCGGATCGGCCGGCCTGATGGCCATGGCCGAGCACGGCTGTGTCTGGGTGCCGACGATCGCCCCCTTTGGCAACCTGTACCGCGACAAGCCCCCCGCCTACACCCCATGGCTCCCGCAAATCGAACGCATCTACCGCGAACAGCTCGAACAGCTCGCCTACGCCGCATCGATCGGCGTGCGCATCGCCGTCGGCAGCGACGCAGGCGCTCCGTGCGTCGCCCACGACACCGGCTCTACAGACGAGCGTGCCCACTTCGCACTGGCAGGCCTCTCCGAACCCACAATCGCGCGCCTATCGGACGACGGCTACCGCGCGATCTTCTCTCGAACCTAAGCCATCTCAGCCCGCGTTCTCCCCCCATGCAAGCAAAAAACGCGTCGGCTCCGGATCGCGAAGCCAGACGAACCTTCCGGCACCACACAAAGGAAAGCGCGCCACGATCATGGCGCGCTTTTCTGGGAGCCGAAGGCTAACAAAAGTTCTTTTGTTTCTTTTCTTTTAAGAAAAGAAAAGAAACAAAGCGATCAGTATTTCCCGTACTTCTTGACGGCCTCGAACATCGCAACCACGTTTTCCGGCGGGAAGTCGGCAAGGACGTTGTGTACCTGCTGGAAGACGAATCCCCCGCCCGACGCCAGGGTTTCGATGTTGCGCTTGACGTTTTCGTCGACGTCGCGCGGCGTGCCCTTGGAAAGCACCGTGCGCGTGTCGCAGCCACCGCCCCAGAAGGCGATCCGGCCGCCGAAGTCCTTCTTGAGGCGTTCCGGCTCCATCATCGCGCAGGTGGTCTGCACGGGGTTGACCGAGTCGAGTCCGGCGTCGATCATCGACGGCAGGAGCGCATGGATCGAGCCGCAGCAGTGCTGGTTGATCGAAAGGTGGGGGCAGGTCTCTTTGACGAGGCGCCACATCTTGGCGTAACGCGGCTTGAAGAGCGCGTCGTAGACCCGGGGCGACATGAGCGGCCCCGTCTGCATGCCGAGGTCGTCGCCGAAACCGATGATGTCGATGTGGGGGCCGACATGCTCCAGAAATTGCTCGAGGTTGCGCATGTGCATGGCGAGCAGCTTGTCGAGGAAAGCCTCGACGCGATCCGGATCGGCTGCCAGTTCCATCAAGAAGTTGTCCATGCGGAAGGACCATTCGCCCGGCTCGAGCAGGCCCCCGCCAAAGCCGCCGAAAATCGCCCTGTCGGTCGAGGCGCGGAGTTCTTTCGCCATCTGTCCCCGTTCTTCAAAGCTGTATGGAGCAGGCGGGCAGGCGACGTGCATCCACATGACGCCCTCAAAGGCTTCTTCGAGATCGTCAAACGTCTCCTCATCGCTGTCGCAGTAGGGAAAATGGAGCTGCTCGAAATAGAGGCAGTTTGCTTTCTGAATGCTCGTCTCCAGGCCGTTTTTGTTTCGAATCACGTAGTCGCCGTTTTCGCGTTTCGCGATGTCGATGAAGGCCGGAATCTGGATCTCCGTGCCGTCGTGCAGGCGCCAAGGCTTCCAATAGTTCGGTCTCTTGTAGAGCTCACAGCCGAGCTGCACGATGTCCGGCTGGAGGATGTCCATTACGTCGTCTTCGATCACGGCGAGCTGCTGGACGACGTCGTAAACAAAAAGCGGACTCTGCGGCAATCCCAAGTAGGCGCGCAGGTTTTTGTAGGCCTGCACCGCGATGCCGCTCGAACGGTGTCCCCCAAAATCGACCGGCACGCGGTCGGGCTCGCTGTGGGTCAGCGACGCCATCACTCTATCTCTTGCAGTCATCAGAAATCCTCACTTTCTAAAACGCCACAAACGGCGTACGCGCATCGACGTAGCCGACGGCGACCTCGCAGCCGAAAATGGCACGGCAGTGCGCGGCTAGGTCGTCGCGGGCTGCCAGCACGTTCTCTTTGTCCGGCACAAAGCCATCGATCGGGAAAAACACATCCCGGCAAGTCGGGCCGATCTTGCCCAGCTCGCTTTGCCGCCAAATCCAGCGCCGGGTGCGCACTTTGTCCCCGACGACGTAGACGATCTCGCCTTCGTTCGGCGTTTCGGGATCCGTTTCGCCGAAGGGAAGGAAACTGTCCCCCGCGCGCGCCGGGCGGATCTCGATGTCGGCGTCCATTTGGCCGATGTCGTGCGCGCCGATCGGCAGCACGAATTGCAGCGATACGGCGTTCCCGAGATCGACGATGGGGTTGATGCGCGGCAAACCCTTGCCCTTGCTCACGCGCGTAAAGAGCGCCTCGATGCTCGACATGAATTTGTTGGGGTTCATCCCCAGCGCCTCAAACGCGCGGCGGTAGGGCAAAATGGCGGGGTGTTCCTTGACTTTGGCCTCGCGAAAGGCTGCTTCGGCGGCGGCGATCCCCGCTTCGAGCAGGGCATCGACCGCCAAAACCGCTTGTGTATTGTCGATCCCTCTGGCCACGACGACGCCAAAGCAGACGTCGGGCAGTGCGGAAAAGACTTCGGGCGCGACGGCAAATCGCATGGTGGCTCCTTTCGAACGGCAGAACGCTGCTGCCGTTCCCATTCCCTACTGTAGCGAAGGAATGAATGCCTGTCAATCCGTCGGCGCTTCACTTCTGCAATTCAAACCAGAAGGTGCTCCCCGCGCCCAGTTCGCTCTCGACGCCAAAGGGCGCACTGTGCAGATCGAGTATGCTTTTGACGATCGAAAGCCCCAGCCCCGTGCCCAGCTTTCCGCGTCGGTGATCTTTCGACTTGTAGTAGCGGTCCCAGATCAGCGCGACTTCGTCGGGGGCAATGCCTTCGCCGTGGTCGGCGACCTCGACGCGCACCCACCCGCCCCGATTCAGCACCTTGACGACGATCTCCTTGTCGTCGCCCGCGTAGTTCATCGCGTTTCCGATCAGGTTGTAAAGGACCTGCTCGATCGTTTTGCCGTCTGCGCGCGCGACCTGATCCGGCTCGATCGTCGCGACGAAACGGTAGCCTTCCAGCGCGAAGACCGGCTCGAAACGCGACAAGACCTTTTTCACCGTCGCGCTGACGTCGATGCTTTCGATCGACAACGCCACCGAACCTGACTGGAAGGAAGAGAACGCCAAGATGTCGCTGACCAGTTCGGTCAGGCGATCGGTTTCGGCCGCGATGATCGCGAGGTGCCGTTCGCGCTTGGACTTGTCGCCCCCCGAAATGTCGCGGATCATTTCGGTGTAGGCCTTGATCATGGTCAGTGGCGTGCGCAGGTCGTGCGAGATGTTGGCGAGAAGCTCCCGCCGCAGACCTTCGACTTTCGAGAGTTCGGCGCTCGCGTGGTCGAGTGCGCCGGCCAATTCGTCAAGCTCGGCGCAAAAGCCCTTGTCGAACGACGCAGGAAAGGAGCCCGTCGCCATCTCCTTGGCCTGGGCCGTGATCGCCGCGATCGGCCGCGAAAACTTGCGCGCGATGAAGTACGCGATCACAAAACTCAAGAGCAGCGCCACAAACGTCACGTAGACCAGTTGTTCGCGCAAAATCTGGGTCGTCGCGTTGATCGACTCGAAGGGCGACGAGATGAACAGCACGGCATCGGGCAGTTTTGCGCCGCAAATGCGCATCCGGCCGCGCGCATTCTTCTGCATGAGCGTATAGCTGATCCGGTCGTTTTCGCTCCCTTCCAGCCGTTCGAGGAAGTTGCCGAAGTCCTTCGGCAACGAGCGGAGGTACTTCTCCATCCCGATCCGCGGGCCGGCTTGTCCGTGCGGTTTGCCGGCCGCGTCGTGTTCGTCTGCCGCGTAGAGGAGGTTCCCCTCGCGATCGGTCACGCAGATCAGGATCGAATTCACGTAGGCCGCGCGCGTCATCGTGTCTTCGAACGCGTCGCTCCCATAGGCCGCGACGATCTCGTCCGCCGCCTGCTCGATGCCGCGCACCTTCATCGCCTCGTAAAAGCTCTGGAGAAACACGATCTGCATCAGCCACAAAAGCGCCACCAAAACGGCGGCAAAGAGGATGAAGTAGAGCCAGAGCTTGACGAGCATCGATCGTCCGTTAGCCTTCAAATTTGTAACCCACCCCTCGCAGCGTGACGATTTTGTCGCGATACGGGCCCAATTTCTGCCGCAAGTGTTTGACCTGCGCATCGACCGTGCGGTCGTCGCCAAAAAAATCGTGCCCCCACACGGCGTCGAGCAACTGATCGCGCGTCAGGGCAATGCCCGCGTTCGTCGCCATATAGAGCAGCAGTTCGTATTCTTTGGGCGTCAGGTCGGCCGTCTGATCGTCGATCGCGACGCTCCGGCCCAGCGTGTCGATCGCCAAGCCGTCAAAGCGCAGGGATTCGTCGCGCTTGGCGCCGTTGCGCGTGATGATCACGTTGATGCGCGCCATGAGTTCTTTCGGCGAAAAGGGCTTGACGACGTAATCGTCGATGCCCATCTCGAAGCCGAAAAGTTTGTCGTATTCCTCGCCCCGCGCCGAGAGCATCAGGACGGGGATGTCCTTCGTCTTGCGGATCTCTTTGCATGCCGAAAAACCATCCAGACGCGGCATCATGGCGTCCATGACGATCATGTCGAAATCCTGCTCGTGGCAGATGCGGACGGCTTCCATGCCGTCGGCCGCCTCGTCCGCCTCGTAGCCTTCGAACTCGATGTATTCGCGGATGACGGCGCGGATGTTCGCCTCGTCGTCGACGATCAAGATCTTGTACATGCGCTTCCTCCATCGTTCGGCCCATCGTGACAATCTGGCAACATTGTAGCACATTTCCGGGACTTCATTGTAGCAGGCAATTGCGATGCGACGATGAAAGCACGGCGTTATTTCGATGGAAGCGCAAAGAAGTGTGCTTGGCACACTTCTTTGCGCTTTTCTCCATCATTTGGCATAGCTCGCCGACATAAAGCCCGTCAAGACTTTGTCGCCGAGAAAGGTCGTGACGCGCAACCACGCGTCTCCGTCCGCGCCCAGGATGACGAGAGGATATCCCTTGTCGAGCTGCGCAATCGCCGTTCCGCCTGGCGTCTGCCGAACGTTGACGCCGTTTCCCTCGCATCGACCCGCGCGCACGTTTTCCCCTGCCTCCTGAAAACGCAAGGCCGCGACCACGCCGCCGCCGTAGAGGTGGAGGGCGGTGCGCACGACGCCGTGTTCGACACTGCGGGCGTGGATCATGCTCGACGCGCTTTCGACGATCGCGACGTGGGTGATCTTGTTGAACGAATCACGGCGCGCGCTTGTCCGGAAGAAGAGAAGATCGCCCGCTTGGGGCTTGTATGAGGCATTTTGCATCAGCGCTTCGACGCTCGTCAGCTTTTTACCAAGTGCCTTCGTCACATCCGGGTAGATCAAGTCGAACTGCGGATCGTAGACGAGGTAGCAGCTCGTGTTCTGCTCAGTCTGAAAGGTGTAGCCAGCCGCTTGGTAGGCGCGGGCCACTAGGCTGGAACAATCGAACACGTTTTCCTTCATGCGTTCGCTTTGGGAATAGCGGCAACCCAATTTGCTGACCGCATATTGCACCACTTTTTCCGTTGTTTTCATCAAGAACTTCCTCTATCTTTCATTTTGTCACGCAGATTGCATCGCATATCATTCTATTCTAAACTCCGTGAGGCTGCGATCGCTCGCAAAAACGTTCATAATCGACTGATTTCGACAAATCGATTGATCGGAACGCCCAAAAAAATACCAACCTTATCGGCTGGTATCCTTTGCAACACTTGTGGCCAAGAGCCTGATCCGTGTCTCACACTAAATTGCCATGGCTTCCTGCAAGCTGGTGCTCTCGGCATCCAATTCCGCTTGCAGACGTGCCATGTGCTTCATCTCCACCGCGACGAAGATCGCGCACACGATCACGGCAGACAAGTCGGCGATCGGCCCGGCATAAAGCACGCCGTCGATCCCGAAAAAGCGCGGCAGGATGAGAAGCAGCGGCAGTAGAAACAACCCCTGTCGTGTCAAAGACAGGAAGATCCCCTGCCTGGCCTTGCCGGATGCGGTAAAGAAGTTGACCGAAAGCGGCTGCATGCCGCTGACGCAGATCATCATCATGAAGACGCGCATGTAGCGCTCGGCAAACTCGTAATAGCGATCGCTGCCGTTGCCGAAGATGCTGATGATTTGCCGTGGAAAGATCTGAAAACATGCGAAAAACACGACTGAGATCGCGATCACGACGACGAGCGCCTTGCTATAAGTCTCCATGACGCGCCTGTACTTCTTCGCGCCGGTGTTGAAGCCGAAGATCGGTTGGCAGCCCTGGGCCGTACCGACGGCAAACGCCAGCACGATGATGTTGAGCTTGGAGATCACGCCCGCCGCCGCCAAGGGAATTTCCTGGCCGTAGACCGACTGCGCGCCGTAGATGCGGAAGGCGTTGTTCAACGTGATCTGCACGAGCATCATGACGAAGTGGTTGCAGAAGTTCGCCGTGCCCAGCTTGATGATGCCGATCGCTTCGCGTTTTCGGGGCCGAAGCAGCGATCGGGTGAGTTTGACGGACTGAAACCGGCGCATGTAGCCGAACACCAGCAAGGCCGACACGATCTGTCCGATCACCGTCGCGATGGCGGCGCCCGCGATCCCCCAATGGAAGACGTACATAAAGAGCGCGTCGAGTCCGACGTTGAGCACCGCGCCCACGCTCGTGCTGATCATCGAAAAGGTTGGGCTTCCGTCGGCGCGGATCAGGGTGGAGCAGGCCGTCGTAAACACGAGGAAAGGCAGGCCCAGCGCCGTGATCCGCATATAAGTGATCGCGTATGGCAGCGTCAAGGCGGTCGCGCCAAACGCCAAAAGCATAGGCCGAAGAACGATCAGAGCGATCGCGGCGATCGCGGTGCCGAAAACCACCATCATCGTGAGGCCCGTGCCGGCAAAGCGCGCCGCCTCATCGGGCTTTTTCGCGCCCATGTTCAGGTTGAAGTTTGCAGCGCTCCCGATGCCGAGCATGAGCGAGATCGCCATGCAGAGCGTCGTGATCGGAAAGGCGATGTTGGTCGCGGCGTTGCCCAGCATGCCGACGACCTGCCCGATGAAGACCTGGTCGGTGATGTTGTAAGCCGCCGACACCAGCATGCTGATGATCGACGGGATGGCATACTTTCGGATCAGCCCGCCCACCGGCGCCCATCCGAGCGGATTCCCTTGCGGCGGCGCTTCTGGTGATGCACCATGTGCCGTCGCATCATGCGTTTTCGTTTCGCCTTCCATCTGGCTTCCTCCTTCCGTCACCCCTCGCAATACCATTCTATCATGTCTCGCGCGAAAAAAGTCACACAACGCGCTATTCCACGTTCTTCAGCGATTCAACCATGTCGATCTTGGCGAGCCGGACGTTCATCACGAGGTTGACGAATACAGCGAAGAGCGCCGACAGCGCGACGGCGTAGGCGTAGCTGAGCGGCTCGATCACGCGCGGGAATTTGAACAGGTCGATCTCCGCCGAGCTGAGCACAAAGCGGTCGAGGAAAATGCCGGCCACCAAGCCCACCGCGATGCCCATGGCCGTCACAGCGCCGTTTTCGCGGTAAACGTACATCGCGAGCTCGCTGTCGTAAAAGCCCAGAACCTTGATCGTAGCGAGCTCCCGAATGCGCTCGGAAATGTTGATGTTCGTCAGGTTGAAGAGCACGACAAAGGCCAGAGCGCAGGCCAGAACCAGCAGCACGATCGTCACGATGCCCAGCGCGTTGGTCGAGTCGCTGAGGTTGTTGAGGATGTCGTCAGTGTTGATCACGGCGCGGACATCGTCGTGCTTGAGCAGTCGATTCGCAAAGGAAACCGGATCGTCCGTCAGCGCCAGCAAACCGTTTGGCAGCGGCGCCTCGCCAAACAGATCTTCGTAGACGTCGGGCGCCATGTAGATGAAGTGCATGACGTAGTTTTCGACGATGCCCGTCACCCGGCTTTCATAGGACTTGCCGTCGCTGTCCGTCATCGTGAAACGATCGCCGATCCCGACCCCCATCGTGCGGGCAAGCTTTTCGGTCAGGAAGACGCTCCCCGGCGCAAGTGTGAGTGCCGCGTCGCTCTTCGGCGGCTTCAGGGCGATGTAGCGCCCCAAGGCTTCGGGCGTTTCGGGCACGACCAAGGAGGCCGAAAAGCCGTTTTCGACGCCCGCCGTATCGACCGACTCCTCGCGGATGAAGAGGTGCTCGCCCGATAGCTGTGCCTCGATCGACGCGCGTCGGCTTGAAGTTTCGATCTCCTTGAGGTAGGCCCGCGCGTCGTACTTGACGATCGTGCCGTACTGGAGGGTCGAAACGCTTGAAACGGAGTCGCTCAAGCCAAACGCCGTCAAGAGCAGGGCTGTACAGCCCGCGATGCCGACGACCGTCATGAAAAAGCGTTTTTTGTAGCGGAAGATGTTGCGCGCCGTCACCTTGCCGATGAAGCCAAGGTTGTTCCAAATGAAGCCGATCCGCTCAAAGAGCACCCGCTTGCCGACGGGGGGCGATTTCGGACGCATCAGGAGGGACGGCTCCCCGACCATCGATCCGGCGCAGGTGACGATCGTGACCGAAACGACCGACAGCACGGCCATGGCGATCGCGATCGCGCTCGTGTCGATCGGGACGGGCGTCTCGACAGGGGGCATGTGGTAGAGGAAGCCGTAGGCCTCCGAGATGACGCGGGGGAAGAGCCAGCTTCCGACGAAGACCCCCAGCATCCCGCCCGAAAAACTTGCGCCAAACGCGTAGACGAGGTATTTCGCCATGATCGCCGCTGGCCGGTAGCCGAGCGCCTTGTAGATGCCGATCTGGGTGCGGTGTTCCTCGACCATGCGCGACATGCTCGTCAGCGAGACGAGGATGGCGACGAGGTAGAAGACCATCGGAAAGACATAGCCGATCTTTTGCAGCCGCAGTGTGTCCTGGTAGTAGGAATCGAAGGCCAGGCCATCCTCGCGCGTGTCGACGAACCACTCGGGGTCGGCCGCGTCGTCGAGGTCTTCCTGGGCTTCGTCGAGGTCCTCTTTCGTGTCGTCCAGCGTGTTGAGCGCATCGACTTCGCTGGCGTGCAGCGAATCGACGCCCTGGCGGTAGGCGTTCCAGCCCTGGATGTACGATTCCCAGCCACCGTCGAGGTCGGCCTGCGATTTTCTCCGCGCGTCGTCGATCGCGCGTTGGGCGCTTTCGATCTGTTGGTCAGCGCGTTCCAGATCGACGAGCGCTTGTGCGAGCGTCACCCGCGCCACATCGATCTCCGCTTGCTGGGCGTCGAGCGTCCGCAGACCGTCGTCGATTTGGCGGTAGGACGCGTCGATCTGGGGGGAAGCGCCGCGCGGCGCCATGCCTTGCAGCGCGGAAAGCTGGCCTTGGAGTGACGTTTTCGCGGCGTTGATTTCGTTTTGCGCGTTTTTGAGCGCAGTCCTTTGGGCGTCGAGTTCGATGCGGTTGGCGGTGATCTCGCGCTTCTTTTGGTCGAGATCGCGCTGTCTCGCCACGATCTCCTCGGTCAGGCTGCTCTGTCCCTTTTTGAGGTCGCCCGCCGTGTCGTAGAGCGCCCCTTCGACGTCGTCGAGCTCGCGCCGCCCTGCCGCCGTCGATTTGTCGAGCTCGGTCCGCGCATCGTCGTAGTCGATCCACGCGTCGTTCAGGTTCGTCCTCGTGTCCGCGCGGTCGGCGATGTGCTGCGCCAGCCTTTCGTCTCCCAACGCTTCGATCGTCTTTTTCCAACCGTCTGCCACGTCGTAGTAGCCCTCGCTCAGGTTGTCGATCCGCTGTGAACCCCGCATGCGAACAAAGGCGTCGGTGTAGACGTCGAGCACGTAAGCCTGGGGGTGAAGGTAGAGGTAGTAGGCCAGCGTCCCGTCCCCCAGCGTCGTATTGCCGCGCTCGTGCGAGATGTAGAGGGGCGAGGACACGACGCCGACGATCGTAAAGGTCTCGGAGTAGAGGACGGCGTCGTAGTCTTCGTCGTCGTCCAGGCCGAGCACGATCGTGTCGCCCAGCCGGAAGCGCCCGTCCTGAAAGAGCTGGCGCTCGACGGCACACTCCGACGGCTTGCGCGGCAGCCTGCCCTGCACCACGTCGATCCGGTTGAGGCCGTCGGGCAGCGCATAGGTGCGCGCGGCATGCAAACCGTCCCGGTGGATGAAGGCGTCGAACACATAAGTCGGCATCACTTCGTCCACACCGGGCGTCCGGCGAAGGGCGGCGATATCGGCGTCGGAAAAGCCGGTCGTCGATTTGATTTGGATGTCGTAGAGTTTGTGGGATTTGAATGTCTGGTCTGCGATGGCGCGCATGTCGAACGCCGCGGCCTGGATGCCGACGACGGATGCCGCGCCCAGCGCCGTGATGATCAGAAGCGAGAGGAAACGCCCGAGCGTGTTTTTGATCTCGCGGAAGATGTCCTTCCAAAATGGGTTCATGCCTTACCACTCTATCTCGGAGATCGGCGTCGGGTGGTCGTTGTCGTTCAATTCTTCCACCTTGCCGCTCTTGATTTTGACGACGCGATCGGCCATGGGGGCGATGGCCATGTTGTGCGTGATCACGACGACGGTGACGCCGTTGACCCGACATTGATCCTGTAGCAATTGCAGGATGCTCTTGCCGGTCTGGTAGTCGAGCGCGCCGGTCGGCTCGTCGCACAAGAGGAGTTTGGGTTTTTTCGTCAGCGCGCGTGCGATCGCGACGCGCTGCTGCTCGCCGCCCGAGAGCTGCGCCGGAAAGTTGTTCATCCGGTCGCCCAGGCCGACATCCTTGAGCACCGCCCGCGGGTCGAGCGCGTTTTTGCGGATGTGCGAGGCCAGCTCGACGTTTTCGACAGCCGTCAAGTTTTGGATCAAATTGTAAAACTGAAACACGAAGCCGATGTCTTCGCGTCGGTAGGTGCAGATCTCGCGCTTGGACAGGCGGGTGATGTCCCGCCCGTCGACGACGACCCGCCCGCTCGTGGCGGTGTCCATGCCGCCCAGGATGTTGAGCACGGTCGATTTGCCCGCGCCCGACGGCCCGACGATGATGCTGAACTTGCCCTGGTCGAGCGCGAAGTCGATCCCATCGGCCGCGCGCACCGTAACCTGCCCGCTCTGGTATTCGCGGACGACGTCGGTAAACGCGACAAAGCCTTCCGGCATGGGGATCCCTCCTTCGGCGCGCCAAAGCGTCCGATCGCTTTGGTGTTCGGTGTTTCCGGCCTTTTGCCCCTCGCCCCGAAAGCGCGGGGTACAAAAAAGCACCACACAATTATACCAATCCTATGGTGCTTTTGCAAAAGCCGAAGGGCATCAATATCGATTGTCAAATACGCGCGTCGACTTGCGCTCGCTGCGCGGGAGATCGCCGATCGAAACGGCCTTGGCGATCGGCGTGACGCCGATGCGCTGCTTGAAGCCGTGCGTCACCGTCCTTTCGAGCGTCTTGCGCATGTCTTGGGACACGGCTGTCTCGAAGAAGAGCGTCAGCGTGTCCTTTCCCATCAGGTGGTCGATCATGATCTGGTATTCGCTCGATACGCCGTCGATCTCGCTCAAAAGCTCGTCAACCCGGCTCGGGAAGAGGATGCTGCCCTTGACCTTCACCATGTCATCCGAACGACCGATCAGCGTGTCGATGCGCGGGAAGGGCAGGCCGCACGCGCAAGTCCCCGGCAGAATGCGGGTCAAGTCGTGCGTGCGGTACCGAACGAGGGGGGCGCCTTCTTTTCGCAGGGTCGTGATCACGAGTTCGCCGGCCTCGCCCTCGGGCAGTGCCGCGCCCGTCTTGGGGTCGACGATCTCGAAGTAGAGGTAGTCGTCCCAATAGTGGATGCCGTGCTGCTGATCGCAACTGATGCCGATGCCCGGCCCGTAGATCTCGGTCAGGCCGTAAATGTCGTAGAGGGACACGCCCAGCTCGCTCGCGATCCGCGCGCGCATCTTTTCGCCCCAGCGTTCGGAGCCGATCAAGCCTTTTTTCAGGTGGATCTTGTCGCCGATGCCGCGCTTTTCGATCTCCTCGGCCAAGAGCAGCGCATACGACGAGGTCGCGCAGAGCACCGTCGATTGAAGGTCGACCATCATCTGGATCTGGCGGTCGGTGTTGCCCGGGCCGAGTGGCAGCGCCATTGCGCCCAAAAGCTCCGCGCCGTTCTGAAAGCCGATGCCCGCCGTCCACAAGCCGTAGCCCGGCGTGATGTGGATGCGGTCGCGCGCCGTGACGCCCGCCACTTCGTAGCAGCGTTTGAACATGATCGCCCAGTCATCGACGTCCCTTCGCGTGTAGGGAATGATGACGGGGGTTCCCGTCGTGCCGGTCGAAGAATGGATGCGCACGATCTCCTCTTCGGGCACGGCGCTGATGCCGAGCGGGTAGGCGTTGCGCAGGTCGTCTTTGTCGGTCAGCGGCAGGCGCTGGAAATCCTCCAGGCTGCGGATGTCCCCTGCTTCAATTCCCGCGAAACGGTCTTGGTAAAAAGGGCTGCGCAAGGCATTTTGGACGGCGGTTTGCAAGGATTGGAGTTTTTTCATGGCGATAGCCTCCTGCGTCACATTCTCCTGGGGACGAAAAAAAGCCCGCCCCCGACGTATCGTCAAGGACGGGCGCAATACACTCGTTTGCCCGTGGTGCCACCTTGTTTCGCGAAGATACACTTCGCCTCAGTAGGATACTGACATATCCCCCATCCGTAACGAGGATGAAACGTCGCGGAATACTCGGCGTTTGACCGCCTTTGACCGCGCCCTCCGTGGTCCATTTAAGGGCAGTGCCAGACCCCATCGGGTTTGGCTCGCCCAAACGCGCCGTTTCCTGCGGGGCTTCCAGCTTCCCCCGCTCTCTGTGAAGGCGTATCGCGTCTTGATCTCCACTTCATCGGTTTCATATTCGATTGTTTCCAGTGTACGCCTAAGCATGGATTTTGTCAACTTGGAGATGATCGGCGATGCCCGGTCCTGTCGCCGCAAAGTTCACTTCTGCTCTTCCGATCTTGTATCGTTCAGCATGGCGTTGATCTTTTCGGAGTCGGCGACGTTGCGCTTGAACTCGATCACGGACGCCGCGAAGTAGCTTCCCGCGTAGGTCAGGACGATGATGCCCAGCGCAATCAACGCAACGCCCGCATCGGCAGGTAGTACGCCCAGCGGGATGCCGAGGCCGAACACACAGGCCAGTACGATGGCGATGTGGACCGGAACGAGCCAACGGGTATCTTCCAGACGCTTCATGGTCAGCGCGATCAAAATGGCGATGACCGTCGTGATGAGAAAGAACTTCAGTGCGACGGTCGAACTCAGCGGCCAGACCCAGCCCAGCTTGTCAAACACGCTGTAGCAGAGGATCAGGATCGCAAAGGAATTGGCTTCGACCAAAACGGTCTTTTTGAGTATGTCTTTCATCGGATTTCCTCCCCCCATTATAGTCCGAATTTCTGTTTAAAGGCCTTGGCGTAGTGGCGGCTGACGATCAAGATTTCGCCCGACTTGAGGCGCGCTTCGAAGCGGCCGTCGAATTGCGGCGCGACGCTTTCGAGGGCGGCGAGGTTCAGGATGGTCGATTTGCTGATGCGTTGGAAACGTCCCCCCGCGAGCACCGATTCGAGTTCGTAGAGTTTGTGCGCACATGTGAGTACGTCGTCTGCGCGGTAGAGAAAGGTCGTCTCGTCGACCGATTCGATGTACTGCACCTCTTCCATGCTGACGACATAGTGCTGGCCGTCCTTCACCCCCGTCAGCGAAAAAGCGTAGAGCCGGATCTGCGCGAGTAGTGCGGACAAACGTTCGTCGATCAGGCCGCACCGCACGACGATCTCGACCTCGTCCGTCCCGTTCGATTGTTCAATGGTCAGTTTCACCGTGTGCTCCTTTCGTTTCGGGCTTTCCCATCTGCCCTTATTGTAACGGATCCCGCGATCGCGCAAAAGGCATCTCACCCCGCCATTCGCGCAACACAGCCGATCGCGCACAAAAAAAGTGGCGCGTACGCCACTTCGTTTCGCTAACGCCGTTTACTGCGCCATCAGACGCGCTTCGATCTCGGCGCCCATGCTGTCGGCGATCGTCATCGCTTCGTTGAGTATGCCTTCGGCTTCGGCGCGTTTGGCTTCGGCAAAGGCCTTGTCGCCCAGGCCGCCGATGTTGATCAGCACGTTGAGCCAAGCGCCTTGGAGGGCAGTCTGCAAGCTCAAGGCTGCCACGCCAAGGTCGCTCAATGCACTCTCGTTGCTCTTGCCCAAGATGCCCTCGGCCAAACGCAGCGCCCGCAAGCTCGCCTTCATGACGTCGAGCGGCGGAACGACGCAAGCCTTGAGCGCGTCCTGGATGGCCTGCTTGCGCGCGGCGATCTCCGCGTCGTCGCCCTTTGGCATCGCAAAGGCCGCCGTCACGCCGTCGAACGCGGCGGTGTCGCGATCCACGGCTTCGAGCAGTTCCCGTCGGATCGCTTCGGCGCCGGCCGCCGTCGTTTCCACGAGCGCCGTATGTTCTTCATACTTTTTCTTTCCGGCCGTCAATGCGCAAACCATGTGGATCAGCCCCGCTCCCAGCGCGCCGGACAGCGCCGCCGTCGAGCCGCCACCCGGTGCCGGCGCTTCCGATGCCAATACTTCCGAAAAGGCTTCGAGGGTCATGTCGGCGAGTTTCATCGTATTCGGTCTCCTTCATTGCATGATCGCGTGATTTAGCCAATGTATCACAGAAGTACTCACCATGCAAGCGCACCTTGCTCCAATCGACGGCTAACCAAGGCAAGCGCTGATGAACAGCGCTTGCCTTTTTTTCTTTCACAAGTCTTGCATGGGATTCGGCCTACTGGACAGGCGGTTTCGGTTTGACAGCAGTCGATTCATGCGGCTTGGGCTTAGACATCTCCCAGCGTCAGGACATTCAGAATTGAGCCAACCAAACGGGTGTTATGGGTCTGTCCGAACCGTGCGGTCAGCGTGGAAGTGTAACCGGCCGGCGTTTTGAAGATGGCCGGACTGGTAACTGATTTCGCGCCCACTGTGTCAGGTGCCCGGTTAAACCCTGTCGCAACACCTGAGCCTCCGATGCTGACTCCATTGAGGAACAAGCCGATCGACGACCCGCCAATATCACCAAGGATATCGACGGCTCCTTCGAAAATCGCGAGATACGCCTTGCCACCCGCCAGCGTCACGTTTCCGGATGTGGGTGAGAAGCTGATGTCTGTGCCGTTGCTGTCTCCAATCATGTCAAATTCGATGATTTGGTCGCTGGAATAAACTTTGGTCTGCAAATCCAGCGACGCGAAAATTCGAATGAAACTCGGGGGCGCAGGCTCTCCTTGATCGCCTTTTTCACCCTGCGGGCCTTCGGGGCCTTCGGGACCTTCCGGACCTTCCGGACCGACCGGACCGACCGGGCCGACCGGACCGACCGGGCCGGTTGCGCCCGTCTCACCTTGGATGCCCTGCGGCCCCGTGGGGCCTACGGGGCCGGTTGCGCCCGTCTCACCTTGGATGCCCTGCGGCCCTGCGGGGCCTACGGGGCCGGTTGCGCCCGTCTCTCCCTGGATGCCCTGCGGCCCTTCCGGACCGACCGGGCCGACTTCTCCCTGTGGCCCCGGCAAGCCGCGAAACCCTCTGGGTCCGCGGCAACAGCAACAGCAGCACGACATTCCGCAACCGCAATCGCTGCAAGCGTCACTGAGGCCCTCTTGGTTCGTTTCGAACGTATTGTTATCCATCATCTTGTCCTTTCTTCTCAGCCAGATATGGCCGGTACTTACACTCCAATATATGTTATACATCTTTATGATGTTCGCTTGAAACGTTTTGTGTGGATCCCACACAAAAGCCGCCTAGCTTACATCGAAGAAATTCTGCTAGGAGGCTTTGACGCGGCAGAGCGGAATAGTTGCCAGATAGATGCCGGAATGGGGTTTCCGGACAGGTCTATAGTTTGTGCCGCATGCCGTATAGCGTTCAGAGGCTTCTCGCGCTTTTTTAAAATGGAGAGCCAGAAAACGTGATATACTAAAAAGCGACCCAGCATTGCGGAAAGGAAGCGATGACATGCAAATTTTCTTGCTCGGCGATTCCGTCTCCCAGGGCATCGTGTTCGATACAGAAAAACTCCGATTCGCCGTTTCGCCGGATTCGTTTTACCAGCGGATCAAGTCGCGTTTGGCCAGCGAGATCGTCAATCTGTCGCGCATTGGCAGAACCCTCGGCGACGCACGAAAGGCGCTCGAAAAGCGTTTGACCCAGTCGAAACCCCGCGCTGTCGCGATCGAACTGGGCGGCAACGACTGCGACTACAACTGGAAAGAAGTCGCGCAGGCCCCCTCGGCGGCGCATGTCTGCAAGACGCCGTTCGCCCAATTCGAAAAGGGCGTCCGCGATCTGGTCGATCGCCTGCGTTCGGAAGACATCCTCCCCGTCCTGTTCAATTTGCCGCCGATCGATGCCGAGCGCTACTTTCACTTCTTCTGCCAAAGCGATCGCGACATGGAAGAAGGCGTCATGCGCTTTCTCGGGAGTACGTCGCGCATCTACTGGTGGCACGAGCGTTTTTCCAGCGTGATCGGCAAGATCGCCGAAGAAATGAACGCCCCTTTGATCGACATCCGACGCGCCTTCCTCTACGAGGAGGATTACCGCGATTACCTTTGCGAGGACGGCATCCACCCGAATGCCGCCGGCCATGCACTGATCGCCGAGCGCATTCAGGACTTCGTCGGCAAACACTACGCCCATTTGCTCGCTTAGGAGGTGCGCATGAAGCTCGTACAATTTGGCGCCGGCAACATCGGGCGCGGTTTCATCGGCGCGCTCTTCGCGCAGGGCGGCTATGAAGTCGCGTTTGTCGACGTCAACGAATCGATTGTCCAAACGCTGAACGAACGGCGATCTTACGTGCAGTGCATCGTCTCGCCCGACGGGGAGAGCGACGTTGCCGTCAAAAACGTACGCGCCGTCGACGGGAGGGACATCGCCCTCGTCGCGGCCGAGATCGCAACGGCCGATCTGCTATCGACCTCGGTCGGCGTCAAGGCGCTGCCCTACATCCTCGACGCCCTGATCGCCGGACTCCGCCAACGCTGGGCGCAGGGCGATCGCCCGATCGATCTGCTGA
Organism: Eubacteriales bacterium; assembly: GCA_031553675.1. Lineage (GTDB taxonomy): Bacteria > Bacillota > Clostridia > Christensenellales > CALWSW01 > JAVBLF01. Next base: position 28,455 of record JAVBLF010000024.1, read on the forward strand.
TCTGCGAAAACCTGATGGACGCCAACCACTATCTCGATGGGCTGATCCGCGCCAAGCTCGACCCCGACGAGATCGCCCGCTACGAAAAAAACGTCGGCCTCGTCGAGACCTCGATCGGCCGCATGGTGCCCCTCATGACGCCCGCCATGCAAAAGGGCGATCCCCTCCGCGTCTGCGTGGAGCCTTACGCCTTTTTGCCCGTGGACGCAGACGCTTTCCGCGCCGCCCCGCCCGACGTGCCCGGCCTTGTGCCTTACACCCCCTTTTCCTTCTATCTCAAGCGCAAGCTCTACATCCACAACATGGGACACGCCATCGTCGCCTACCTCGGGCACTACACGAAGCAGGCGCGGATCTGCGATGCCCTCGCCCTGCCGGAGATCGCGCTCGTCGCGCAGCGCGCCATGCACGAATCGGCGATCGCCCTGTCGCTTTCCTACGGCACGCCCTTCGCCGCCCTCGCCGATCACGTATCGGATCTGCTCCACCGCTTCCGCAACGCCGCACTCGGCGACACCGTCGAACGCGTGGGGGCCGACGTTCCGCGCAAGCTCGCGCCCCAGGACCGCTTGATCGGCGCGCTTCGCACCGTCCAGGGTTGCGGGCGGGATCCTGGCTTCATCGCGTTGGGCGTGGCGGCGGCGCTCTGGCGTTATGCCGCCGAATGCCAGGCCGATCCATCCGAGACGCTGACAAAGCTCTGTGGCATCGCGCCCGAAGAAGGCATACACGGAGACATCCTCCGCTACGAAGCCCTGCTGGCGAATGCGACGCCGATCGCCGATCTGATCGAAGTCGTCGAACGCGACATGGCGGGCCGCCGTCCGCCGTTGGTATAAAGCATGGGATGCACGATTTGCGGCGCGCCGCTCCGCTACGAGACACAAGCGTTCGACGCCACCTGTGCGATCTGCGGACAAATCTGCCCGACAAACGCCATCTGTGAAGCCGGTCATTTCGTGTGCGACGCCTGCCACGAAAGAGACGCGCTGTCCGAGATCGCAGCGCTTGCCGCGCGTTGGGAGAGCGCCGATCCGATCGCCGCGCTCGACGCTTTGATGGCACTCCCCTGCGTCCACATGCACGGCCCCGAGCATCACGTACTCGTCGGAACCGCCCTGCTCGCCGCCACACAGCATCGCACGGATCTCGATTTTGAGGCCGTGTTTGCACGGATCGCCGAACAGGGCGCACGGGTGCCTGGCGGCATTTGTGGCTTTTGGGGCAACTGTGGCGCGGCGATCGGCGCGGGTATCTTTCTCGCCGCGTTGACGCAATCGACGCCCCTCAGCGTCGAAAGCTGGGGTTTGTGCAACCGGCTGTCCGGACTCTGCCTCCAGGACATCGGCACGGTCGGCGGACCGCGCTGCTGCAAGCGCAATTCCTACCTCGCGATCCGGCGAACGGCTGCCTTCCTGCGGAACGAGTGCGATATCGCGCTCGACACGCCGGACGCAATCCATTGCGCCCACCGCAAGCAAAACGCCGAATGCATCGGCAAGCGCTGTCCGTTTTCAAAAGCCGTTTGAATGCATGCAAAAAAGTGGCCCATAGGGAGCCACTTTTTTTGTGTGCCGATTTAGCCGATGCGCGAAACTTGTCCCTCCTGGGCGCCTTTGAAAACGTTGTCGGCGCAGTGAAAGCGCAAGGTCGGCGCATTGCCGCGCAGTTCGATCGCGCCTTTGGCGTTGTTGGAAAAGGCCGTTTTCTCGACCGTCACGCTGCTGTGCTGCGTCGCAAAGGACAAGGCTGGACCCTCGCTTCGGTTGATGTTGCAGCCGAGGATGTGCAGGTCGAAGCCGCTGCCATGCGTCGCGATCGCCGAGCCGCACTGGAAAAAGTCGGTCTTCGTCACGCGGCACCGCACTTTCTGCGCGTCGGACAATTCCGTGGCTTCCAAGGCGTTTTTGGCCTCGTTGTGCAGCCGGACGCCGCACTCTTTGCAGGCGAACTTGCTGTCCTCGATGTCGAGCGCACAAGCATCCCGCGCGACGACGCCCGCGCCGTCACTCCGGAGCACGCAATGCCGCAGTGTCAATTTCGCGTCCTTGTGGAGCTGAAAGAGGTTGCTCTTGTCGAGGGCGCGGTTGGTGTTGAACGCGAGGTTCTCACAGCAAAGCGCCGTGTTTCCGAGCAGGTAGACCCCCTCTTCGGGCTCGACGATCACGTCGCCAAGCTCTCCGTCGCCGCGGAGCAACAGATTGCGCCCGCGTGAGATCGCCAAATCAGGCAGTTGGTAATTCCCTTTTGCCAGAAGGATCACGTCCTTCCGGTCGGCCAAGATGATCGCGCTGTCGAGGTTGCCGCCCGAAAGCCCCTCCGGCGGCTCGGCCCAAACGTGCAACACATCCCCGTCCATGCCGCTCGTGATCGCATAGGACGGCAGTTTTCGGAGGCTGGCGAGCCAAAGCACACAAATTTGCTGCGCCGCCTCGAGTCCCATCGATACGTGCTCTACCAGGTACTGTGACCAGTGCTCGAGCGTATCCTCCCAGTCGTCGGGGTCGCTCTTGCTGATGTTCTCGACCAAGTGAAGCGCGTAGGACAGATCGAGCAGCTTTTGCAATCGATCGTCCATTTTCCCCAAGTGCGTCAAGATCTTGCTCAACGCTTCTTTTTCGCTCAGCACCCAAGAGCCGTGCAACTTCGCTACGCCGCGAATCGTCTGCGCGTAAGCGTATACATCCATGTCAAACCCGTCCCCATCTCCTGTGAACTCCATCGCGCGCACGTGAACGATTAAATATTCATTATATTGCAGCATTGCGAAAGCGCGCTCGACGCAACCCCATCGTGCGATGGGGCCCTGCGATGTCGGATCGGTTTCACTTCTCCCACATCCTCGACTCCATTATACACAAGCCGTGACGATTATGCAAATCGAGAGCGCGGATTTTTTCGGCGCTCTCGATCTTTTTTCTCCCATCAACAGGGGGATTTCGTAGGAAATGGCATTGATGAGAGGGGACATGCCTGCATCTGTCCTGTATATTCAAGATACCGTATGCATATATATTCAATTTCCTTCATGTGCGCGTCTCCCGTGCAGGATGCGAATCGCGTTGGCCACACAGATCAGGGCGACACCGACGTCCGCAAACACGGCCAACCAGAGGCTGGGTTCTTTCATCAAGAGGCTGAGCAGCATGACGACCGCTTTCACCCCCAGCGCGAATGCGACGTTCTGTATCGCAATGGCGCGTGTACGTTTTGCGATTGAAAGCGAATCGCAGACCGAACCCACCCGCGCGTTCATGTAGACGACGTCGGCGGCTTCGATGGCGGCGTCCGCGCCCGTGCCCATCGCCGCGCCGACATCCGCGCCGGCAAGCACAGGTGCGTCGTTGATGCCGTCGCCGATGAAGAGCACCGCGCCGCGCTGTTGGCGAATGTCTTGGAGTGCCGTCAGTTTTTGGTCGGGCAGCAGGCGCGTGCGTACATCGTCGATACCCAGCGCTTTGGCGACGCGATCGGCGCCCGCCTCGTTGTCGCCGGTCAGCATGGCCGTCGTGTAGCCGCTGCGTTTGAGCGAAGAAATCGCAGCCACTGCATCGTCTTTGATCGCGTCCGCGACAGCGATTTGGCCTCGGTACACGCCGTCGAGCGCGAGGTAGACCGTGGTGCCGTCTTCGGCCTCGCTTTCGGGAAGATCGACCTCTTCTCGCTCCATGAGCTTCCGGTTGCCGACGAGCGCCACACCTTTTGTCAACGTCGCGCGCAAACCGTGACCCGCGATCTCTTCGACGACCTGGGGTGTCTCGGCTGCCAATCCTTGGGCGTCGGCCGCGCGGCGCAGGCTTTCGGCGATCGGGTGGGTCGAGCGGCGTTCTGAGTTAGCGGCGATCGCGAGGACTTCCAGCTCGGAAATGCCGACCGCCGCAACCCGTTGCACCTCGAATACGCCGCGCGTCAGCGTGCCCGTCTTGTCGAAGACGACCGCCTTGACGCCGTTCAGCGCTTCCAGCGACGCGCCTCCCTTGACGAGGATGCCTTTGCGCGATCCGGCGCCGATGCCCGCGAAAAAGGCGAGGGGAACGCTCAGCACGAGGGCGCAGGGACACGAGACGACGAGGAAAGCCAATGCGCGGTGGAGCCATACGCTCCAAGCGCCGAGCTGGAGCAGCGGCGGCACGACGGCGACGATCACCGCGGTCGCGCACACGGCAGGCGTGTAGATGCGGGCGAAACGCGTGATGAAATGCTCCATGCGCGGCTTGTTGGCCGAAGCGTTTTCAACGGCGTCGAGGATGCGCGTCACCATCGATTCGGACAACGGTTTTTCGACGCGCATTTGGATCAGACCGGACAAGTTGACGCAACCCGACGTGACCGGAGAGCCTTCCGCGACGGCGACCGGCATGGGTTCGCCCGTGACGGGCGAGGTATCGACGCGGCTTTCACCCGACACGACGCGACCGTCGAGCGGGATGCGTCCCCCCGGCAGGACCACGACCAGATCGCCGACCTGCGCTTCGGCGGCGGGAATGACGCGTTCGTGGCCCTTAGTGACGACGGTGACGGTTTCGGGGCGCAAATCGACCGTCTCCATGATCGCGGCGCGGCTCTTTTCGACGGCGCGGTGTTCGAAGTACTCGCCGACGCGGTAGAAGAGCATGACGGCGACAGCCTCGGGGAATTCCTGAATCGCGAACGCACAGACCGAAGCGACGATCATGAGGAAGTTTTCATCAAAGATATCGCCCCTCCGAATGTTGCTCCATGCTTCTTTCCAGACATCGGCGCTCAATACGACGTAGGGGAGCGCAAATGCGGCCGCCCACTGCCAGGCGTTCCATTCGATGCCGAAGCGTGGCAGCGCGATCTGGATGGCGATCGCGACGGCGAACAGCGCGCCGCCGAGAAGGAGGCTGAGATTTTCGCCGCCCGATGGCGCGTGTTCGTGCGCATGGCCGTGTTCGTGCGCATGGCCGTGTTCGTGCGCATGGCCATGTTCGTGCGCATGGCCATGTTCGTGCGCATGTCCATGTTCGTGTCCGCACGCGCACCCTGCTTCGTGTCCGTGTGCATGCGGCTCCACCTCGCTTACTGCGCTCGATCTCGTACGATGCGCCGCATGCCGCGGCATCACGTGCGTCCCCGGCTCGATCGCGCCGACCGTCGCCTGCACCGCCTCCATCACGCCCTCGTGATCGGCGCAGGTCATGCGCAAAAGCTTGTTGGGATAGGAAACGCTCGCTGCCTCCACCCCGGGCAGCGACGCGATTGCCTTCTCCATTTTCGCCGCGCAGTTTGGGCAGCCCAGGTTTTCGATCGTGTACGATCTTGTCGTCATGCTGTCCCTTCTTCCTTACGTTATCGTTTACGGTTGGTTCGTTTTGGGTTTGATTTTTTCTTTACTTTTCTTGAAAAAAAAGTAACAAAAGAACTTTTGGTCGCACCCGCGAATCTCCGACCCGCGGGATGCTCGGCCCCGGGATGCTCGGCTCCCGCCATGCACCCCGATGAGGGGCTCCGTTGCGCAGTTTGGATTTTTTGTCACTCGATGGGCTGCAAGCGGCAGTGCCTGGATTTTAGTTGTCACTCGATGGGCTGCGAGCGTTTGTCGCAATCGCCACAGTTCTGCCAAGTCGCTTCGAACGCGTCCTTGAGCATATGCGCGATGTGCCGCGCGTCGTCGCCGTCGGCGAGCGAGTAAAAGGCGTGCTTCCCTTCGCGGCGGTAGTTGATCAGCCCGAGCTGCCGAAGCGATCGCAAATGGTGGCTGACGGCGGGCGCTTTGATGCCGAGGATGGCGGCGATATCGTAGACGCAGACCTCTTCGTGTGTCAGCAGCCACAAGATCTTGAGGCGGGTCGAATCCGACATCTGCTGAAAGAGCAAGGCGATCTCGATAAAGTTGTCTTCGTCGGGCATGCGTGCAAGCGTCTGTTGGAGTGATTCGCTTTCGTGCGCAACGTCGCAAAGCGGAAGATCGGCGCGGCGCTGTTTCTCCATGTCATGCATGAGGGGGACCTCCTCGGTCTGGGCGCGGGTGCAGGGAGAATCGGGGCAGAGTTTGGGGCTGGGCTGGGCTGGGCTGGGCTGGGCTGGGCTGGGCTAGCCGAGCGTCTGCCAATTCGACGATTGCTTAATTAAACGATTAAACGATTGCTTAATCGTATTATATTCCGTTCCTCTCGTTTTGTCCACACACTTTCCCTACATTCCACAATTTTTTCCCCTTGCCGCACAACCCATTTGCCCGCTTCATACTCTATACCAACCCCAAACACGAAAGGAGACCCTTCACATGTTTAACAACAACAACTGTGGCAACGGATGCTGCGATATCATTTGGATCATCCTGTTGCTTTGCTGCTGCTGCGGCAACGGTTTTGGCGGCAGCTGCGGTGGCGGCGGCGGCTGTGGACGCGGTGGAAATGACTGCATCTGGATCATCATCCTGCTTCTCTGCTGCGGCGGCTTTGGCGGCGGTTGCGGCTGCAACGAAGGCCCCCGTTGCTGCAACTAATCAGCCTGCGCTGTAAACATCGCGATCGCCCGATCGCGCAACAAAAGAAAAAACCCACAGCTAGGGTTTCTCGCTAGGGTCATGACCGGGAGAGCATTGCGCTCTCCCGTTTCTGTATGCAATTCCTTGTGTTCTTGCTTCTTACAGTGCAAGTTTTGCTTATTTTCGCGATTTATTGCTTTTGGATCAGCGCGCCACTGCCCGGTTCGAGATAGTACAACGCGCCCTTCCAGCGAATCCAACCCGACTGCATGACGCCTGCGCCGTCGAAAAAGCGATATGCGCCGTCGATCTGCGCCCACCCTTTCGTCATCGCGCCATTAGGCTGGAGGTAGTACCAGCGATCGCCTTCTGTCAACCAGCCTGTCCGCATGACGCCGCTTTCGCGGTCCAGATAGCGCCAAACGCCGTCGATCGCGAGCCAGCCTTTGTGAAGCGCTGCGTCATCGCCCACACAGTAAACCCAGCCCACATCGACGAGGTTCCAACCGCGTTTCAGCGGGGTTGCGCTCTGCGGCGATGGACCTTGCACGCCGATGCTGTCCATACTGACGGATTCGCCTTCCGCAAAAACGGGCTGGGACTGTTTCAAAATGCTGTCGTCGAAGTAGGGCGAGCCTGTACCGTAGCGGATGGGCATGCTCGTCAGGTCGTGGAAGTAGTTGTCGCGGATCGCAATGCGGTCGTTTGCGCTCATCAGATTGAGGTTGACCGTCGCAATGGCGTCGATCGTGTCGGAGGCATTGCCGCTTGCCGCCAGATCGCCCGCGAAAACGCCCGCCCCTTCACAGGGGGAATCGCAAAACTCGTTGCGCTCGATGCGCGAATCGACGATGCTGCCGACGATGGCCTGTCCGCGGCAAAAGTAAAAAGCGTTGTTTTGGACGGCGATGCCGACGCCTTCGAGCACGAGTCCGGATTGACCGACCGAGCCGAGCAAGCCCGAGTGTTTGACGACGTTGTTTTCGATCGTGACATTGCCGGGTGTGCGGCCGGCGTTTTGTCCGGCATAGAGGACGATCGCCGCTTGTCCGGTGTTGAGGAAGCGGTTACCGGTGATGCGTTGATTCGCCCCGTTGAGCGCCGATTTTTCCCCCATGCGAATGCCGACGCCCCCGATGTTTTTCAGCGTGCAGTTTTGGACCGTGTAGGCTTCGCCGCCCTTAAACCGAAAGATCGAACCTTTGGTCAATTCGAAATGCAGGCCCGAGAATGTCAGTTGGGATGCGCCAACGACGTCGATCAGGTAGTCTTCGTCGAGCATCGAGATTTTGACGACGGCTTGGCGCATGTCGACCGAAGGGTAGAGGTAGAGCAGGCCGGAGTATTTGTCGATGAAGTATTCACCCGGCGCGTCGAGTTCTTCGAACACGTTTTCAAACGCGTATCGCCCGCCGACTTTGACGCCGCGACCCGGCAAGGGTTCGAGTGAAACCGTCATCGCGACGGGATCGATCGACTGCGCGACGATGCGGTCGACCGCCTTGGAAGCACCGAAGGGGCCGAAAATTGCGATGTCGGTGAAGGATGTCCAGTTTTGGATCCGTTGATCGTCGACGCGAAAGCTCGTCGATAGGCCGTTGCGATCGGGTTCACCTACGATCTCCGCGATGCTCAGGTAGGCATCGTAAGGGTTATCGACGAAAGGGCCTGCGACTTTGTTGGGGTAGCGGGCGAGGTGGAGCGCTTCGTCGCCAATGAAGACCTGCATCCGGCGCGGCGCATCCGCCGAACGGTTTTCAGTCTGTCCCGGCTGGAGCTCACCGCGGGCCCAATAGGCTTGGTTCATGTCCAGGTCGTATGCGCCGATGCCGTAACGGAACAGCGGACAGGCGAGCACTTTGTTTTGCGCGTCGCTGTTCGGCAGGCGGGCGAGCACGTTCCGATCGGCGATCGGTTTCAGATCGCTGCCAGCGATGACGACCCCGCCCGAAAAGACAGGGGTTTCGTCGGGATAGGCTTCATATACGATGGGAGATCCTTCTGTGCCGGAGTCCGACGCGTCGAACTCGATCGCGCTGCGCACCTGGTAGGTGCCGCCGCGAAACTGTACGCGCACGCCACCGGACGGGAAGCCCGACCCCGACGCCCGCCAAGCGCGAATGCGATCGCGCGCGCCCGCCATGCTGGCGAGCGGCTGTGCCAAGCTGCCGGGATTGGCGTCGTCGCCGTTCGGCGCGACGTAGATCACAGCCGTCTTCGCTGGCTCCCCTGTCGCATCGAGAGCATGCGCTGGCAAAGTCCAAGCGGCAAGAGCAAACAAGCACAACATGCACACGACCATTTTCCGCACGGCGAAATCCCCCTCTCATGGTTGGGTCAAGTCTCTCCCCTGCCTCATCAGGCACCCCACTCCATCTTATATAAGCATATAAATACAATATGTTATTGTCAAGTCCTCGTTTGGTTCATTTTGGCATCTTTTCGGATATGCCAGCAAATTGCATTCCCTTGCAGGCATTGCCGCGATCTTATGTTGCGTGGAAACGGCAGCGGTTCAATCCACCTGCTTGTCTGTTTTTGTCGAATAAAAGACAACTTGCATGAAGTGTTGTAAGATGAAAGCATATCGTATCTTTGCACAAACGCTATATAAGGAAGAGAGCATGAAGCTTTCCGAAAGACTGTTTGGGAACTCTTTCCACACAAAAAAGAAAAGCACCCGAGAATCGGAAAACCTCAGGCAATATGCACTTAACGACGTGCAAAGCCAGGAAACGTTCGCCGACATTCGACCGCGACTTCGCATCCTCATCGCGGACGACAATACCATCCTACTCCAATCCTTGTACGCCTCATTACAGCTGCTCGTATCGACCGTAATCACGGCCGAAAATGGCCAATGCGCGCTGGAATTGTACTTCGCGCATGCGGATCTGCTCGACGTTATTTTGTTGGACGTCAACATGCCCCTGGCGGACGGTTGCACCGTCGCAAAGCGCATCCGTTCCAGCGGCAAGCCCCGCTCGCTTGAGATCCCCATCATCGCGATGACGGGAGACATATCGCCCCATCTGTTCAATTCCTCCTGCTTTACGGGTTATCTGCGGAAGCCTTTCGACATCGACGACTGCCTGTTCGCGATTCGCAAGGGCATTCACTCCCTATAACGAAAGCGAGGAAGCAAATTGGGTGTCATCGAATACATCAAAATCGTCTGGTTCTCGGTCTTATATTCGACCGCAGCGAAGACGATCGCACTTTACTGCTTGCTCACCGTCATTTCGATCCTCTACTCCTGCAAACCCCAAAAGGCGAAGTATTTCGCGATCGCGCTGGTCGTCAGCATCCTGCAAGCCGTTCCGATCTTCTTCCCCTACTACCTGACATGTCCGGAATCGCTCGACATCCTGACGCACGCCCTTTTCATCTTCGCGAATCCCCTTCTCGTTTTCGTGATGTACGCGCTTTTACGGCGCTCCGTTGGCATGCCCACGGACCGGTGCGCCGACATCTCCAAAAAAGCGATCAGCTACATGAACGTTTCACTCAGCGTGTTTCTGGCCGTGCAGGAAATTCTGCTCAACAATGTCGAATGGACTATACTGGAGGTCGACTACTTTGCGATCGCCGCGGCCATCTTATTTACGCTCTTGGTCGTCGGCCTCAGCTACTCTTACATCATACGCCACAATATCCGCGTGAGGTTGCCCGACGAACCCGACGTCAGCCATAGAAAGCTTTTGTGGGCGTTTCTCGAATTGCTTTCGGTCTACGGCTTTTTGGTGCTATTTCGCATGATCTTTGTCACCCCTTCGGCGACGACGCCCTATGAAATCCGCAGCCATGGCTTTCATTTCATCGGTTATGCCGTACTTGTCATCATCTGGATCACATACTTCATCCTGGAGATTTATCGCGATATGCTCAAAGCCAAAGTGCGCGAATCCGAAAACCTACTGACCCACATCGCCGCGCTCGACGCCGTCAACGAGCAATACCGCGGCATCAAGCACGACATCGGCAACATGTTGCAAACATACGGGCAACTCATTGAAGAAGGAGATCTCGTCAACTTGCGAAATTACCACCAGTCCGTTTTCCGGACGACGGAAAAAGCCGCAACCCATCTTGATCTGTCGCAGAAACTCAGCCACTACATGCCTTTGTATGCGCTATTCGTCACGAAGGCCGACTTGGCAGCCGCATCCGACGTCGACATGCAGATCACCGCCGACAAGATCGCACCGAACCTCGCGATCTCCGACATCGACCTCTGCCGCATCCTGGGCAATCTTCTCGACAACGCGATCGAAGCGGCGGCGGAAAGCAGCCGGCACAAGATCGTCGTCTCGATCGAATCGAGCGACGACAGCGCCATTTTCATCGTCTCAAATTCCTGTGACGTCGCGGTCAAGCTGAAACGCATCTACGACAAAGGCTACACGACGAAAGAATCCGGAAGGGGCTTCGGTCTCTACGAAGTCGACAAACTGATACGCCAAAACGAATCTGTGGCGCTCTTTGTCAACCAGCACGGCAACATGGTCACGTTCTACCTCGAAATCGATTACGCGATGGCATGACACCACCATGTCTGGGCAAGAGACTCGAATCGTGTAGGGCCGTGTCATCCGGTGTCAGTGCTTCCGTCGAAACGCCCGCTATCGCCAAGGCGGGCGCTTTGAGATGCGAATCAAGGGTTTGGAATTCGCCATTGCGTTTAGGCAACACTTGATTCGTGTGATCAATCGCCCGTTGCCGCAAAACAGCCGTAGGGTACGGCGTTTTTTTATGGCGCCGCGTTCCAAGCCCTTGAATATACTGTAGGAGCGGCGACATCGACCGCCAATACGGGCCCCTCCTTTTGGGGGCCAGGAGGTTGAAACGACATTGACAAAAGAAGTTTTTCATGCGATGCCGGCAGAAAAGAGGATTGTCGGGCTCGATCAGGTCAGCCTGACTTATCATAGTCCCGAAGCGGAAACACTCGCGCTTCGGGATATTACGTTTTTCCTGACACAGGGCGAATTCGTCGCCATCGTAGGTCCCAGCGGTTGCGGCAAATCGAGCGTGCTGTCGATCATCGCGGGTCTGCTTTCCCCCAGCCAAGGGCATGTCGAGGTCTTGGGCGAAAGCGTTCACGGCACAAGCGATGCCGTAGGCTACATGCTACAGCGCGACCATTTGTTCGAGTGGCGGACGATCCGCGAAAACGTTCGGCTCGGCCTGGAGGTGCGTGACAAGATGACGCCAGCCGCGCTCGAGCACGTCGATGAAATGCTCGAAGATTACGGCTTGGCCGATTTCCGCACGCACTACCCGCGCGAGCTCTCGGGCGGCATGCGGCAAAAAGTGGCTTTGATCCGCACGCTCGCTCTCGACCCGAAGCTGCTGCTGCTCGACGAACCCTTTTCCGCCCTCGACTACCAGACACGTCTCGCGCTGTCCGACGAAATTCTCGAGATCCTCCGCAGCCAAAACAAGACGGCCATACTGGTCACACATGACATCAGCGAACCTATGTCGCAGAATCGCTGTACGCGTCGATGTCGCTCTGCCGCATAAATCCGCATTCAGAGAATAGGTATTGTGCAGTGGGAGTGGGCGCGAACGAAGCGCCGACCCACGAAACGAGAGAGACGATCGGACAAAACACACAAAGGAAAATGCTTCGGTTTTTCTCGCAACATCGATCCGTAAATCGACGTTGTGATGAGAAATGAACGTGCGCAATCCAAAATGAGAGCTTGGAGCTGACGTTCATGGTGACGGGCATTTATGCGCGGGTATCGACCGAAGAACAGGCGCGGGAGGGTTTTTCCATACGCGCGCAGGAAGAAAAGCTGCGAAGCTATGCCGCCGTCAAAGACTGGCCGCTGTTTGACGTCTACCTCGACGAAGGCATCAGCGGAAAAAACGTCGAAGATCGCCCTGCTTTGCAGCGCTTGCTGCACGACATCGATGCGGGCAAGGTGGAAAACGTTTTGGTATTCAAGGTCGATCGCCTCACGCGTTCGACCAAGAATTTAATCGAGCTCGTCGAGTTTTTCCATGCGCACAAGTGCGGGTTCAATTCGCTCACCGAGTCGATCGACACGGCTTCCGCAACCGGACGCATGTTTTTGAAAATCATCGGCATCTTTGCTGAATTCGAGCGTGAAAACCTGATCGAGCGGGTGCGCTTCGGCCTGGCGCGGAAAGTCGAGGAAGGTTACAGCCTCTGCGCCTACACCGCCTCCTACGGCTACACCCGCCCCAAAGGGCAAAAGGTGCAAACGATCGTGCCGGAGGAAGCCGCCGTGGTGCGTGAGATCTTCGATTGCTTCCTCGACCGAGATTTTGCGTGCCACAAGATCGCGGCGATGCTGAACAGCAGGCAGGTTCCCGCCAAGCGCGGCGGCCTCTGGACGGCAAAGACCGTCCGCCTGATTTTGGAAAACCCGAACTACATCGGAAAAGTCCGCCACCGCTGCCATGATGCGGCGCGTTACGTCGAGTTCGACGGCCTGCATGCGCCCATACTGGAAGAAACACGCTTCTTGCAGGCACGGGAAAAACTCCGCCGCGATCGCAAACTCGAACGCACAAAACGCGCCGACGAGAGCGCCTACTTCGCTCGAATCGCCGTCTGCGCGGCCTGCGGTTCGCGTCTGACGCCGAAGATGAATTACGGACGCAAAAAGCCAGACGGTTCGCGGACGATCTACCGCGCTTACCGCTGCATCCAAAGCACCAAGGGAAATTGCGCGTTTTCCTGCACCCACCGTGCCCTCGAAGCGGCCTTCGAAAGCTTTCTCGAAGGCCTCTCGGATCTCGAGGGCGAAGTGAATCCCGCCCTCCGCCACATCAAGGCGAATTGGCTTGCGCTGACGAACAAGGAGCGAGAAGCATTTTTGATGCGCTTCGTGGAAAAAATCGTCGTCACGGCAGAAAAAAGGGGCAAGCGATACCAAGATGTCCGCGTGCTCGACATTTGCTTCGAGGATTCATTCAACGCGAACCAAGGATCTGAATCAATTGGATGGTTATGAAATATATTCCAGGCGGGCGATTGATAATCGCCCCTACAGGCGAACGAACAAGGTTTATGGGATGAAGGGGCGATTATCAACGCGAATCAAGTGTTACGAACACAATGCCACTTTGCTGCAGCGGGCGATTGATAACGCCAATCACGGGTTGAACTTTGTTCAGGCAAAAATGGGATGATCCTTATGATACGCGGGCGATTATCAATCGCCCGCAGCAGCAGAACGGTTTTTCGAAATGTTGATGATCAATCGCCCGAACAGCCGCCTGCGATCCGTTCAAAAGCTCAATGCGCGGGGATCACTTCGAGCCAATAGCCATCGGGATCGCTGATGAAGTAAATGCCCATTCCCGGGTTTTCGTAGCAGATACAGCCCATCTCGGCATGCTTGGCGTGGGCTGCGTCGTAGTCCTTTGCATGGAAGGCGATGTGGAACTCGTTGTCGCCCAGGTTGTAGGGTTCTTTCCGATCGCGCAGCCAGGTCAGTTCGATCGACACCCGCTCGTCCGCGTCGGACAGGTAGACGAGCTGGAAGCTGCCGTCTTCGGCCGGATGCTCCCGAACGACGTGCAAGCCGAGCGCCTCCTGATAAAACGCCAGGCTTTTCTCCAGGTCGAGTACGTTGATGTTGAAATGGTTGATCGTGAACATAGGCGCCATCCTTTCGTTTTGCACCAGTATATCGCCTTTTGCCCGAACGCGCAAAAGGAAGCTACACCCAAAAAGCGACGGAAAACCGCCGCTTTTTGGGTGAGAGAGCATTTGTTACCGGTTGGGGCTGGGCGTTTTGATCGGCATCGGTACGATCGTGACCGGCTTGCCGTCGATGACGATCACCGTGCCCGGGCAGAAGGGATACTGGCAGTAGCGGTTGTGGACATGGGGCGCATTCGGGCAGTCGTCCAGTCCGCACCAGTCCTTCCCGCGCTCGCAGTTGAGGTAGGCCTTCTCCCGCTTGGCGTAGCGGTTGTCGGCCGTGCGCAGCGAGATCTCTTTGCGCTTGACGAGGCGGTCGAGCTGCTTGCGGTATCGCGCAAGCTCGCTCTGATGGAAGGCATAGCGGACGGTCGTAGATTGGGACGAGTTGCGATGGGATGTGCGCGGCGCCGCATACGCTTGTCCGCTGGCAAGGATGCCCATCGACAGCACGGCAGCCAGGGTGATACAAAGCAGCTTCTTTTTCACGGCTACATCTCCTTTCCGATCAAGAGCGAGCTTCGGTGGAGACATCTTATACGTGCATTCTACCATTTATATATGATGAAAATGTGAACAAGCCTGCCTTCATTTGTGAACAATGCAAAGTGCGCTGCAAAAAAAAGTGACCCGAGTTGGGTCACTTTTGAGGCGTCATTCAAGAGACGAGGAGCCAATCCTTCAGCGCCTTGTCGAGGTAATAGCCGTAGGTGAGCGGCGTGATGTCGATCTCGGCGAGGAGTTCTTGCTCGTCGATCAGCTTGTCGCCGAAGAAGACGCGGACACTGCCGATCTTCTGCCCTTTGACGATGGGCGCTTCGAGGGACTCGGGCAGATCCACCACGGTGCGAACCTTGTCCTGCTGTCCTTTGGGCAGGGTCAGGACGACCTCACGCGGCGCGCGGAAGTGGAGGCTGTCGGCTTCGACGCCGTGGAGGACAGGCACGCTGCCCAGCTCAGTTCCGGCTTCGAGGGCGGTGAACTTCTCGAAGGACGCAAAGCCGTAGTCGAGCAGGCGGGCGCTCTCTTCGTACATGTCGGGGCAATTCAGCACGACGGCGACGAGCTGGATGCCGTCGCGCAGCGCCCCCGAAACGAGGCAGCGCCCGGCGCTTTTCGTAAAGCCGGTTTTGATGCCGTTTGCGCCGTCGTAGCGGTGCAGGATTTTGTTGTGGTTGGTGAGAGACCGCTTGTATTCGTGCCCCGGCCAATCGATCGTGCGCTGCTTCGTCGAGACGATCGTGCGAAAGGTCGGATTTTCCATGGCTTTCGCGGCGATCATGCCGAGGTCACGCGCCGATGTGTAGTGTTCTTTGGCGGGCAGACCGTTCGGGTTGACGAAGTGGGTGTGGGTCGCACCGAGTTCCTTAGCCTTGGCGTTCATCATCTGTGAAAATTGCTCCATCGTGCCGCCGATGTGCAAGGCGATCGCCATGGCCGCATCGTTGCCCGACCACATCATCAAGCCGTAGAGCAGGTTTTCGAGCGTGATGTGCTCGCCCGGCTCGAGGTACATCGAAGAGCCTTCGATGCCGCTGGCCTTGGCGGGCACGACGACCACGTCGTCGAGCTTTCCCTGTTCGAGCGCGACGAGCGCCGTCATGACCTTCGTCGTGCTGGCCATGGGAAGTTCGTCGTCGGCGTTCTTTTCGTAGAGAATGAAGCCCGAGCCGACGTCGATCAACACAGCCGCTTTGGAGGCGATGTCGGGCGTTCCGGAAGCGCTGGCTATGTTTGCGGTCGGGGGCACTTTCTTGCGTGGCGCCGCGTTTGCGGCAAAGGCCGGCGTGAGAGCGATCGCAAACGCCAGTGCGCCGGCCATCGTTCGACGGGACAGTCGCATGAATGAGAAAACTCCTTTGCGTTCGTATCGTGGGAAGGCGCGATCACATCGTTGGATCGGCGTGGATCGGCGGGCTCGAAGGGTCTGCCGTATGTTCGCGCCCGCAGTCAAAGCCTGCCTGGTATCCGCAGTCGTAGGCGTAGTCTTCGAAGCTGTCGCTTTCGTCAGAGGCGTCGTCGCCCTTGTCGAAGAAGCGGCTGATCAGCTTGCCCGCCTCCTCGATGGCGCGGGGGGCCATTTCGATCACGCGGTCGATCGTGTTGTCGTACTGCGCGGGGATGACCTTGACGCCGTCGTTGCTGACGACGAGAAAGGCCATCGGCGTGACGGACATGCCGGCGGCGGACGTGCCGACGAAGGGATGGCGGATGTCGTTCGTGAATTCGTTGTTGTCCTTGCGCTCGATGACGGCTTCGCCCTTGCTGTATTCGCCGCCGCCCGACACGAAGCCGAGCGACACCTTCGACACGGGCAGGATCGTCGTCTCGCCCGAGATGAGAGGGTCGCCGACGATCGTGTTGACGTCCACCATTTCGCGGATTTTCTCCATGGTGCTTTTCATGATGTTTTCAATCGGATGCGGGTATGACAAGCGTATCACGCTCCTTTTTCTTGTTCGCCCTGCGCTGCACGAGGCGCAGATGCACGGCGTCCCTTATAATCTTTGCGGCGTGCACCTGCACAATACCTGCCAAATCAAGGCGGAAGGCATTGGCGTTAAACGCGGGGCGCACCGCATAGCGCGCGTTCTCGCTTCTGTGGGGCAGCCAGTCCTCGAGGGCGCTCGCCAAAATGCCGCAAAGCAGCGCACAAGCAGCCGCGTCCTCGATTCCGATCCAACTCTCGATTTCCATGCGACGCAGATGGACGTTGTGCAGCGACGCCCGCGGCCAGACGCTTTTGACCTCTTTGACGTCCCGCTTGCCCACCTTGAAAAGCGCGAGCAATTCTTTTTGCTTGACTTCGCGCATTTTGCCCCCGCCGACGCGATAGTATGCCGTCCAGCCATCGTCGCGCTTCACGACGGCAAACGAAGCCCGCAACCTGGGATAACCCCACAGCGTCGCGACCTCGGCGGCGCCCGCCAAGCCGAGCGGCCACTGCGCGCTCAGATTGACCGAGATCTTTAAACGCCACACCATCGCGATCAACGCGGTCAGAACCGACAGGAAAACGATCCAAAACATCATGCGATCACCAGAAATAGCCTCCCCAAAGGCATGGAGAGTAACGCGCTTTTTGAAAAAAGCTGCGCAAAAACTTCTGTACAGCGCCGTAATGGCCGCCATGATTGTGGCGGCCATTTCGAAGCTTGCTTTGCGAAGGACGGCAATGGCGTGCAGTGGGACGTTTCAACGAAATGCCCGCCAAACATAAGGCGGGCATTTCGGGGCGAGGCCATGCAAGGTGAGGGATTCCAAAGGGACGAGTCCCTTTGGCCGGGGTTTGGGGGATGGAATCCCCCAAACTCCTTAGACCTCCATCGTTTCCAGGCTTTCCTCGGCGCTATGAAGGAAGGTTTCGCGCTGCGGGAGGCGTTCGAGGCTCGAAAGGCCGAAAGTCGTGAGGAACTTTTCTGTCGTGGCGAACAGGGCGGGGCGACCGACGCAGGGTTTGCGTCCGGCCTCCTCGATCAGGCCGAGGGCGAGGAGCTGGGTGACGGAGTATTCGCAGCGGACGCCGCGGATGGCTTCGATGTCGGCGCGGGTCACGGGCTGTTTGTAGGCGATGATCGCGAGCGTTTCGATAACGGACTGCGAGAAGGAGCGGGTTTGCTCGGGTTGGAGGAGGGCTTCGATCTGGGGGGCGTAAGCGCGGTTCGAGCAGAGTTGGGCTTTGCCGTCCACGTAACGGAGCTGGATGCCGCGCTGGTTTTCCTCGTATTCGACGCGCAACGCTTCGAGTGCGCTGCCAACTTCGAGCGCCGTGATGCCGAGCGATTCCGCGATCGGCTCGGGCGCGATCGGATCGCCGCTGACGAAGAGGATCGCTTCGAGTACGTTGCGTAGCTTGTCCATCGCAGGATCCTCACAGGGAGCGCAGCGCAGTGGCGGCGACCTTGGCACCGCCCCCACGGTAGCGCTTATTGGGCTTCCGCATGGCGACGTTGATGACGAGGCCAAAGGCCATCATGTTCGTCCACATGCTCGAACCGCCATAGCTGACAAAAGGCAGCGGTATGCCGGTGATCGGCATCAGGCCGATGTTCATGCCGATGTTTTCGAAGATGTGCGCCAGCTCCATCGACACGACGCCCACGACGATGAAATAGCCGAGGCTGTCCTTGGCGTTGAAGCCGTGGTAGAGGGCGCGAAGGATCAAAAGCAGGTAGAGCCCCATCAGCACGAGGCCCCCAACGAGGCCGGTCGCTTCCATGCCGGTCGCGAAGATGAAGTCGGTGTGCGCGGCGGGCAGGTAGCCGAGCTGCACATAGGAATTGGCCTGGAAAAAGCCTTTTCCCGTCATGCCGCCCGAGCCGATCGCGCGCAGGGCATCGACGGCTTGATCGTTCGTGAATTTGTCGAGTATCTTCGGGTTGATGCCGATGGCCTGGAGTTTGGCGGGATCGGTGAAGTGGAAGAAGTTGAGCAGGCGGGCCTGCTGGTATTCGCCCATCGCGCCCGTGAAGAACGCGACGACGACGGCGATCACGATGAGCAGCACAAAGCCGACGATCAGTTTCCAGCTCAGTCGCCCCGCGAAGAGGATGCCGGCTGTGATCGCGATAAAGACGGCGGCCGTTCCGGCGTCGGGTTGGGCGAGCACGAGGCCAAACGGCACGGCAACCAGGCCGAGCGTCTGAAAAAAATCGCGGTTGGGCTTGACGCGTTCGTCGGTGTCCACGGCGCGGGATGCGTATTTGGCGACGATGATGATCAGGATCAGCTTGGTGAGTTCGGAGGGTTGGAGCATGTGGCTCCCGACCATGATCCAGCCTGCGATGCCGCGCGTCGTGTTGCCCGCGATCTTGCCCGCGAGCAGCAACACAAACAGCACGAAGGACATGATCGCCCAGCCGATCAAAGACAGTTCGGCGTAGGTATGGTAATCGACGAGGCAAACTGCGAGCATCAAAACCAGGCCCAACAGGAACCAGCGGATCTGAAGGGAGGGGTAGTTGAAATTGATTTTGTCCCAGATTTGGCGGAATCCGTGTTCTTCCCCTGTAAAGGGACCGGATTTGGCGTTGGCGATGAAGAGGATGCCGATCATCGAAATGGCTAGGATGATCAGCACCGTCAACACATCAAAGCCAGCCAGCGGGTTTTTGCTGTTGCTTCCGCGTGCTTTCAAGCGCATACTCCTCTAATGACAGACGCCGTGCGTCTCATTCGCCAAACCATTCCTTGACTTCGAGCGCGATGCCGATGTACTTGCCAACCCCATTTTTCCGCAAGATCGGCGCATCGATACGCACTTCGGTCTGGGTGGGAAGGCCGCGCATGAGGCGATCGAGTACGGCGGTCGATTTTGCGGTCGAGTCGTAGTAGGGCCGCGCGATCACGCCGTAGACCAGGCCATCGCGTACCCATGCGAGGTGGGCTTCCGTCACGTCGAGCACGAGCACGACGGCGCTGCGGCGGTAGGAGGTATCGGGCGTCGGGGTAGGGGCGTCGGGCTTGGGGGTTTTGCTCGGCGTCGGCTTGGCCTTGATGACCGCGCGAAGCTCGGATTGCACGCTTTCGCAGGCTTTGGTCCAGAGCTTGCCGCTCGTGGGGTCCAGGGCGAGCACGCCGGCGAGGTCGCCGTGTTCGCGCACGAAAGCCATGATCGACTCGGCAGTGGGTTCGCCCGGAAAACGCGTGACGGTGTACTGCGGGTAGTCCGAGGCGATTTTGTTGGCAAAGGCGTCGGCGATGGCAGGCTCTTGCTCGGCGCCCGTGATCACGATCAGGCCGCTCGTTTTCGACTGGCTTTCGAGGCGGGCGCAGAGGATGCGCGCGGCTTCGGGGGCGAAGTCGTTGGGGTCGGGAACGAGGTTGGCGTCGGCATCGGCATCGTCGGTCGGGTAGTAGGGCACGACGACTTCCAAACCGGCGCTTTTGGCCTTGCCGATCGCCGATTGGGTGGCGGGCGAGTCGGCCCAGATCAGGAGCCCACGGCAGCCGTCTGCGATCGCCTGATCGACGAGCGTCGCGGCGGCTGTGCTGCTGTCGGCTTCGTAGAGCTTGGCGGGATAGCCAAGGTTTTCGGCCGTGCGCAAAAAGCCGTGTTCGGCCATGCGGGTCAAAAGGCCGTCCGTGTTGGCGATCACGAGGCCGATCAGCGTCTGCGAGGGGTTCAGATGGGGATCGGGGCTAAAGGTGGGTGTGGGGGTGGGCGTGGGGGAGACCGTCACATCGACCGTCAGGGTGGCGGTTTCCCCGGTGGCGGCATCCGTCGTCTTGCTGCACCCGGTCGAAAGGGTGGCTATCGAAAGGACGATCGCCAGTGCCAGCGGCAACGTCCTGCGGTGCGGGAAGGGTGTTTTCATCTGTTGCGCTACCTCCTGTGTCGCGCGCGTGGGCGCGCCTGGGCGCACGAGCGCATCCGAATCTTCGTCAGGGGAAGGGTGTATGCGTCCTCGGCTTCATGCATCCTATTGTAGCACAAAGCCCGGCCATGTGATTTCAATGTTTTGTGAATAATGATTGCGACTGCTACGAAATTGTGTTGATTGTCATCTTTTTTTGCCATGCGCTGCCATTCGCGGAAAAAGGACATCGGGATGGGAGGGCGTCGCGTCATGCGACCCGAAACGACGGCGTTCGACCTTGCGATCCCAAGCAAAAAGTGGCCCAAAAGCCACTTTCAAACTGCGCGTCAGGCTTTGCCGCCCGCGATCAGGCGGTGCTGCTCCCAACGCACGTGGGAGAGGGCTTCGGAGAGGACTTTGCCGATGTTGTCGTGAATGACGAGGTCGGCATTGCCGTCGTAGCCGGTCTGGCCTTTGTTGATCAGGACGAGTTTGTCGCCGAGGTAGTGCATGAGAAGTCCGGCGGCAGGGTAGACGACGAGGGAGGTGCCGCCGACGATCAGCATGTCGCAATCCTCGACGAGGCGCTTGGCTGCTTCGATGACGTCGAGGCGCAGCGCTTCGCCATAGAGTACGATGTCAGGGCGCACGACGCCCCCGCAGCGCTTGCAGCGCGGCACGACCGATTCCGACTGGAGTACGTAGGAAAGGGGGTAAGGTTCGCGGCAGACGACGCAATGATTCCGGTGGCTGGAGCCGTGAAGTTCCAGCACGCGGCGCGCGCCCGCGAGCTGGTGCAGGCCGTCGACGTTCTGCGTGATCACCGCTTCGAGTTTGCCGCGCTGTTCGAGCTCGACCAGGACGCGGTGGGCGTCGTTCGGGCGGGCGCGCGGGTGAAGCATCTGCTGGCGGTAATAGGTGAAAAACTGTGTCGGGAGCCGACGAAGGGTGTCTTTGTGCAGGAGTTCTTCCGGCTGGCGGCCAAAGTCGTTTTTTTCGTAAAGGGGGCTATCGACGCTTCGGAAATCCGGTATGCCGCTCTCCGTCGAAACGCCGGCCCCACCAAAAAAGACGATCGAACGGCTCTGCTCGATCATGTCGCGCAAGGCCCAGATTTTTTCGTTCACGGGTACGGTCTCCTTTGCATGGCGGGCGACGTGTGAGTGGATCGAACCGCCAAATGGTGTGGCTTTGCCTTCATTCTACTGTCTGTAAATGGCAATTACAAGCGAACATCGTTCGCAATAACATACAAAATTTATTTGATTTGCAAGAATGTGTAAAACGAAACACGCATCGCCTCCCTTTGGGCAATGCGTGTGATCTCGGGACTATGTTCAGGCAAAAATGGGCTGATCCTTATGATACGCGGGCGATTGATAATCGCCCCTACATCCCGATAGCCTTGTTTGTGCGCCTGTAGGGGCGTTTATCAATCGCCCGCTGCAACAGAATGGCCTTTCGACACGTTGCGGATTGTAACGCTTGATTCGCATTATCAATCGCCCGTTGCAGCCAAACGGCCTTGCGATACGTTAGGTTGGTAACCCTTGATTGGCATTATCAATCGCCCGCTGCAACAAAACTGCCTTTTACACACTGCTTTTCCGTTTGTAACCCTTGATTGGCGTTCCCAACTACCCGCACAGATTTCCAACGCGGTTAATCCATCCCGGGAAAATGCATCTGCCGCAGCACTTCATAGACGACGATGGCGACAGAATTGCTCAAGTTGAGCGAGCGAAGGGTGGGTCGCATGGGGATGTGAATTTGTTCTTCGGGGTATGCTGAAAGCAAAGCTTCGCCGAGGCCGGCCGTTTCACGCCCAAAGATCAAAAAATCGCCTTCGCGGTAGCTGGGTTCGGTATAGGTTCGTTTGGCGTGGGTCGAGGCGAGGAAAAAGCGGCCCCCACGCGCCTTTTGCAGGGCGACGACGCCGTCGAAGGATTCGTGGACGGTGAGGTCCAGCTTGTCCCAGTAGTCGAGTCCGGCGCGCTTGAGCTGCCGATCGTCGATCGAAAAGCCCAGCGGTTTGACCAGGTGCAGCGCGCAGCCCGTTACGGCGCAGGTACGGGAGACATTTCCGGTGTTTTGCGGGATTTCGGGCGCGACCAGAACGACGTTGAACATGATGGGATTCCTCCACGTAGAAGAGCGATGGTATATGACTCATGTATCATATGAAATGCGGGCGCGCAGGGCAGACGTGCCGCCCCCGCCCGCCAAGACTGGGCGGCGATTATTGTAGCAAAGCGCAAATTTTCTGTCAACATAGGAACGCTTGCCATTTTCAAGATTGGTCGGATATGATATACTTTTTCAATAGCAAGCTTGGACAGAAAGCGATGTTGTCGGGCTGCATGTGCAGCATTTCGACTTGCGATATACCGGCCGGGGCCATTGCAAAACGCGGTGGCGGCTTGCGAAGGGCTCGTCGTCCCGCTCTGCCATCGGGTCGGCGAAGAGCTGCTGACAAAACCACGAGACGACCGGAACAGGCGGCCAACGCTTGCGACGGCTGTGTGCGCTGCGAATGCCAAAAGCGCCGCGGGTTTTGTGAGAAGCTCTTGAATTGATGCAAAGCGAGCATCGGATCATGGTGAATCCAGTTTCCATGCGTAATGAGGTAATGGAATGATAATAAAAGGTCGTTCGTTTCAAAGGCTTTTGGTTGCATTCGCGCTGGTCGGCGCGTTGTCTTTGTTGATGGGCGGATGTGGGAAAAAGGACAAGCCCTCCGATGAATCGCCGGAACAGGAACAGGTCGCATTGGCCGCAGAATCCGAGGACGCGATTGCGTCCGGCATTCGGGTCGGGGGCGTCGACATCGGCGGACAATCGATGCAGCAGGCCCGCCAAACCATCCAGAGCACCGTCGATGCCAAGCGCGCGGCAATGGTCGTGACGTTGACCGACGAGGGAAAGACCTGGATGCTGACACCGGATGAAATGGGACTTAGCGCCGACGTACAGCAGACCCTGACGAACGCCTTCGCGGGTGGACAGGGCGGCGCGCAAGACATCCCGATCGTCTGGAAGATCGATCAGACCGGCCTGACGGCCAGGCTTGAAGAGATCGCGATCGAGATCAATGCCGAAATGACCGAACCCGCCGCGCGTTACACGCCCGAAGGACCGGAACGTTTCGCGTTCGACGAGGGGAAACCCGGCAAGTCTGTCGATGTCGCGGCGCTCAACGCCAACATCCAGGGCGCGTTGCAGCGGGGCGACGCGGCGCCGATCGTCCCCGTACCGACACAGCAAACCCAGCCCACCCATACGCTCGAAGAAGTCAAGGCCAACCTCGTGCGCATCGTCGTGGTCAACACGTCGTTTTCGGGCAACGGTTCGTCAGCCCGCGTGACCAACCTCGAACTCGGCTGCCAGAAAATCAACGGCAGCATGATCAAGCCCGGACGCGAATGGTCCTTCAACGACGTCGTCGGCCCGCGCGATCGCGAGCCCTGGCAAAAAGCCGCGACGATCGTCGGTGGCAACACCTTTGAAGACGACTGGGGCGGCGGCATCTGCCAGGTTTCGACGACGCTCTACAACGCCGTGCTCAAGGCCGACCTCAAAGTCTCGAAACGCAACAAGCACTCGATCCCCTCCAGCTACGTCCCCTATGGCCTCGACGCCACGGTCGCGTATGGGAGCAAGGATTTTAAATTTGTCAACAACACCGATTACCCGGTGTACATCTTCGCCAACGTCGACAAAAACGAGCAAAAGGTCTACGTCTCGATCTACGGCCGCCCTTTGCCCGACAACAAGAGCATCAAACTGCGCTCGACGACGCTTAAGGAGACCAACCCCGAATCGGCCGAAGTCGTCCACGACTACACGTCGTCGCCCGGCAGCACCAAGGTGCTGATCAAAGAACGCAAAGGCTACACTGTCCAGGTGACGAAAGAGTACGTCGTCGACGGCAAAGTCGCCGACACGGTCGAGCTCTACACCGACACCTATGCGCCGGTGCGCGGCGTCGTCAGTGTGGGCGCGACCGCAACGTCGCCCGACCAGGGACCTGTCGTACCTGACCCGAGCATCGACCAGCAGATCCCCGACGAGAACGTCGAACAGCCGACCAATCCCGCCGAGGAGATTCCGGAAGAAGAGACGCCCGCTCCGCCCAAAAAGACCAAGGAGCCCGAAGAGGAGATTCCGGACGAGGAAACGGGCGGACATAGCGTCGAAGTGCTTCCGGACGATGATGGCGCGATCGACATCCCCGACGACGAATAGGAGTTCAACCTTACCGTTCAAAAGAGGCCGCATGAGATGCGGCCTCTTTTTGCGTCGGCGGAGTTCAAAAAAGCGGGTGGATCGGGTGGAAGGGATTGAATATTTTCCAAACAAATGGCTGAGACTGTGCAAAGGAGGTAGCGACATGATTTCAAGAAAGAAAGCCAAAACCTTATCGGTGTGTTTGATCGGCTGGTTGATGCTGTTTTGCATGCTTGTGACCCCGGTTTCCGCGCAGCAGTCGACGCTGCTTTCCTGGGAGGCCTATATGGGCGCGATTTGGGCGGAGAAAACGGCAGCATGGAGCTGGGCCACACCCCCGGCAGGAACGCCGATATGGGATGGAACGACATCCACTGCGCCCGCAACTACTGTAGAAGGGGCGAAAACCGTTTACTTGATCACCACGCCACAGGAGCTTTGGTGGACGCGCGTGAATTTCGCCGCCAAGTCGAACTATAGCGGGGCAGAAATACGCCTCATGAACGATATCGACATGGGCGGCGCAGACGGCAAACTTTGGACGCCCTACAGCGTCAATTTCAGAGGTGAATTCAATGGCCAAGGCCACGCCATCTATAATTTGCGCGTGATGCGGCCGAACAACGAGAATAACGGCCTGTTTAGCATAACGGATACCACATCCAACATTCACGATCTGCGATTCGTTTCGCCGAAAATCTACGGTAAAAAGTATACCGCTACCGTGGTCGGGTTTGATCAGGGAAAAATCAGTGATGT
>JAVBLF010000010.1:0-5349 GCA_031553675.1 Eubacteriales bacterium
TCGATCACCGGCATGTCGCAGCCCATCACGAATACGCGGCCGTTTTGGGCGTGCGTCAACGCCGTTGCGATGCCGCCCAGAGGCCCGCACCCCGGCACGAGGTCGGTCACGACGCGGCAGTTTCGAAGCAGTGGGATGCGCCGGAGCTTGTCCGCCTCGTTCGTCACCAGGAGCACTTCGTCAAAGACCGTCGCCAGTTCTTCCGCCAGCACGCCCAGCACGAAAGAACCGTCGATCACCAGGAGCGACTTGTCGAAGCCCATGCGCTTGCTCTGTCCGCCGCAAAGGATGGCGGCCGAAGCCTTCGACATGCGATCACCTCTCTTTTCTTTCGGGGCTTCCAGCCCCTAACGTACCCTCTCGATGCGCGCGGCGCCGACCTTGTACTCGGGGATCTTGGCGATCGGGTCGAGGAAGGCGGCGGTGAGTACGTTGGCCCCCTGATCGCCGTAGTGGAAGGGCACGAAGATCACGTCGTCCTGGAGGCGGTCGAGAACGTGCGCTTCGACGACGATCGCGCCGCGGGGAGACGAGACTTTGACTGGATCGCCGTGTTCGATGCCGTGTTCGAGGGCGGTGTTCGGGCTGATCTCGACGTAGGGTTTGCCGGCCTTTTTGTCGAGTCCCTCCACTTTGCCGGTCATCGTCATGGTGTGGTACTGGTAGAGGTTGCGTCCGGTCGTCATGACGAGGGGGTAGTCGGCGTCGGGCGTCTCTTTGGGGTCGGTGTAGTGGATCGGCACGAAAAGGCCCTTGCCACGGGAAAACTGGCCGTTGTGCAGGAACTTTGTGCCAGGGTGGTCTTCGGCGGGGCAGGGCCATTGCAGGCCTTCGAGCGTGTCGAGGCGGGCGTAGCTCATGCCAGCGTACGAGGGGGTGACGGTGCGGATCTCTTTGAAGACGTCTTCGGCGGAGTGGTGCTGGCTGACGTAGCCGAAGAGATTCATGATATCTTGAAGGATCGCCCAGTCGGGACGCGCTTGTCCGGGCGGGTCGATCGCTTTACGGACGCGTTGCACGCGTCGCTCGGTATTCGAAAAGGTACCTTCTTTCTCAGCGAAGGCAGCGGCGGGCAGCACGACGTCGGCGAGCGCGGCCGTCTCGGTCAGGAAGATGTCCTGCACAACGAGAAGCTCGGCCTGCTGGAGCGCGTGAATGACGTGCTTGGAGTCCGGGTCGGAGACGACGGGGTTTTCACCCATGATGTAGAGGAAGCGTTTGTCGCCCGTTTCGAGGGCGTGGAGGATGTCGGAGACCGTCATGCCGACCTTGTCGGACAGGCCGGACACGCCCCAAGCTTTCTCGAACTTCTCTTTGTGGGCCGGAACCGTGACGTTCTGGTAGGCGGTGTAGACGTTGGGCAGCGCGCCCATGTCGCAGGCGCCCTGGACGTTGTTCTGGCCGCGCAGGGGGTTGACGCCGGCCGACTCCTTGCCGAGCTGTCCGCACAAAAGCGCGAGGTTGGACAGGCTCATAACGCCGTTGGTGCCGCTGGCGAACTGGGTGACGCCCATGGCGTAGTAGATGCCGGCACGTTCGGCTGCGGCGTAGAGGCGGGCCGCCTTTCGAACGGCTTCGGGTTCGACGCCGCAGATCCGGCACTGCTCATCAAAGTCGATCGAGTGCAGGGTTTCGAGGAAGGCGTCGAAGTTTTCGGTGCGCTCGGCGACGAACGCTTTGTCGAAGAGGTCTTCATCGACGATGACTTTCATCATCGCGTTGAGGAGGGCGATGTTCGTGCCCGGCGCGATGGCCAGGTAAAGATCGGCTTCCTCGGCGATGTCGATGCGGCGGGGGTCGGCGACGATCAGCTTCGTGCCGTTCCGACGGATGGCCTGGCGGATGTGCGCGCCGATGACGGGGTGGGTTTCGGTCGTGTTGGAGCCGATCACGAATACGAGATCGCTGTCGAGTACTTCCCGGATCGAGTTGGTCATCGCTCCGGAACCGAGTGTGGTCGCAAGCCCGGCGACCGTGGAGCTGTGTCATAAGCGCGCGCAGTGGTCAATGTCATTCGACTTGAACACGGCGCGGGTCAGTTTCTGCATGAGGTAGTTTTCCTCATTTGTGCAACGTGCGCTCGAAAGGGCGGCGAACCGATAGTCGCCTTGGCTTTGCCGAATGCCCTCGGCGCGTTTTTGGATCGTCGCATAGGCCTCGTCCCAGCTCGCCTCGACGAAAGCGCCGTCCTTTTTGATCAGGGGCGTTTTGAGGCGGTCGGGGTGGGAGAGGAATTTGTAACCGAACTTACCCTTGACGCATAGCATGCCGTTGTTGGCGCGTCCGGGCAGGGGTTTGACTTCGACGACGCGATTGCCCTTGGTGCGCAGCTCCATCTGGCAGCCGACGCCGCAGTAGGGGCAGGTTGTGGTGGTGCCTTTCGTTTCCCAGGCGCGGAAGCGTTCCGGCTTTTTGGGAAGCAAGGCCCCGACCGGACAGACCGACACGCAATTGCCGCAGGAGACGCAGGGGCCTTTGTCGATGTCGGCCAGGAAAGGCGTCGAGACGACGGCCTTTTTGCCGCGGTTGGCGAAGTTGAAGCTGCCGCAGCACTGGAGCTGGTTGCAGACGCGGACGCACTTGCCGCAGAGGATGCATTTGCGGCGGTCCATTTTGTAGAAGGGGTTGGAGTCGTCGGAATCGCGTGCGCTCTTGGGACCTTCCAAGCTGCCGTAGCGGGTCTCATCGACGCCGTACTCGTAGCAGTAGTCCTGGAGCTTGCACTCGCCTGCCTTTTCGCATTTGAGGCATTCGCGTGGGTGATCGCTCATGATCAGCGAGAGGATTTCAAAGCGAGCCTTGCGGACGGCCTTGCTGTGGGTCTCGACGACCATGCCCTCGCTGACTTCGGTCGCGCAGGAGGGCAGCAATGTGCGCGCGCCCTGCACTTCGACGAGGCAGATGCGGCAGGAACCGTCGATCTGGAGCCGCTCGTCGTAGCAAAAGGTCGGGATCTCGATGCCGTTGTCCCGCGCGACCTGGAGGATGGTTTGGCCGGGCTGGGCTTCGACGGACTTCCCGTTGAGTGTAATGCGGATGGCCACCTCGATCTACCCCCTCACGATGGCGTTGAACTTGCAGGCCTGGATGCAGGCGCCGCACTTGATACAGACATTTGGGTCGATGACGTGCTGCTCTTTGACATTGCCAGAAATCGCGCCGGCCGGACAGACTTTGGCGCAACGGCGGCAGCCCTTGCAGGCGTCGGTGATGCGGTACTGGATCAGCGCCTTGCACTCGCCCGCCGGACAAGTCTTGTCGTTGACGTGGGCTTCGTACTCGTCGCGGAAGTAGCGCAGTGTCGAGAGCACGGGGTTGGCGGCCGTTTGGCCGAGGGCGCAGAGCGAGCTCGACTTCATGACGGCGGCGAGCTGTTCGAGCTTGTTGATGTCGCGGGGTTCGCCTTTGCCGTCGACGATCTTTTCGAGGAGCTTCAGGATCGCCATCGTGCCGAGACGGCAGGGGTTGCATTTGCCGCAGGACTCTTCGACCATGAATTCCATGAAGAACTTGGCGATGCCGACCATACATTTGCTGTCGTCCATGACGATCAAGCCGCCCGAGCCCATCATCGAACCGATCTGGCTGAGGGTTTCGTAATCGACGGGGGTGTCGAGGTGTTCGGTCGGGATGCAGCCGCCGGATGGCCCGCCGGTTTGCGCGGCCTTGAAGCCGTGTCCGCCGGGGATGCCGCCGCCAATGTCGAAGACGATCTCGCGTAGCGTGATGCCCATCGGCACTTCGACGAGGCCAACGTTTTCGACGTTGCCGCCCAGCGCGAAGACCTTGGTGCCCTTGCTCGTCTCGGTGCCGAGGCGGGCGAAGTAGGTCGGGCCGTGGCGGAAGATCGCGGGGACGTTGGCATAGGTTTCGACGTTGTTGAGTAGGGTCGGCTTGCCGAAGAGACCTTTGACCGCTGGAAAGGGCGGGCGGAGGCGGGGCGTGCCGCGCTTGCCTTCGACGCTGTTGAGCAGCGCCGTTTCCTCACCGCAGACAAAGGCGCCTGCGCCCAGCCGGATGAAAAGGTCGAAGTCGAATCCGGTGCCGAAGATGTCCGTGCCGAGCAGACCGTATTCCCGAGCCTGCCGGATGGCGACTTCCAGGCGGTGGACGGCGATCGGGTATTCGGCGCGGACGTAGACGTAGCCCTTGTCGGCGCCGATCGCAAAGGCGGCGATCGCCATCGCTTCGATCACGGCGTGGGGATCGCCTTCGAGTACGGAGCGATCCATGAAAGCGCCGGGGTCGCCCTCGTCGGCGTTGCAGGCGACATATTTTTGGTCGCCGGACGCTTGCTGGGCAAAGAGCCACTTTTTGCCCGTCGGGAAACCCGCGCCGCCGCGTCCGCGCAGGCCGGAATCGAGCACGGCCTGGATCACTTCGTCTTGGGTTTTGTGGTGCAGCACATCCGCCAAGGCTTGGTAGCCGTCCATGGCGATGTACTCCTCGATGTCTTCGGGGTCGATCGCGCCGCAGTTGGCCAAGGCGACCCGCGACTGCTTTTGGTAGAAGCCGAGATCGTGCAGGCGGTTGACGAGTTGGCCGTCTTCGTCCTTCGAGAGCAGGCGCTCGACCCTTTGCCCGCCGAGGATGTGTGAGGTGAAAATTTCGGCGGCATCGTCCGCTTTGACGTGGACGTAGAACGTTTCCTCCGGATGGATGAGCACGATCGGGCCGCGCGCGCAAAGGCCGAAACAGCCGGTGCGGACGACCTTGACGTTGCGGAGTCCACGATCCGCGATCATCGCGTTGAGCCTTTCGACGATCTGCTCGGAGTGCGAGGATGTACAGCCCGTGCCGCCGCAGACCAGCACTTCGATTTGATCGCCGTCTTGCTTAAAGCGGGCCGCCATGTCGAGGCGCTTGTCCGCCGCGATCTGGCGCAGCCTATCGACCGTCATGGCAGGGCAAGGTGTTCTTTGGACGCTGTTCATGATGCGGCTTCCTCCTTCTTCCTGTATTCGTCGAGGATGCCGTCGACCATGTCGGGCACGAGGTTGCCGTAGACCTGGGCACCGACCGACATGACCGGTGCCAAGCCACATGCGCCGACGCAGCGACAGGAATCGAGGGTAAAAAGGCCGTCCTCTGTCGTGCCACCCGAACGGATGCCCAGCTTGCGTTCAAGCCGTTCGAGGATGAGGTTCGAGCCTTTGACAAAGCAGGCCGTCCCCAGGCAGACCGAAACGATGTGCTTGCCGCGCGGCTCAGTCGTAAAGCGTGCGTAAAACGTCACGACGCTGTAAACCTCGGTCAGCGGTATGCGCAGACTGCGCGCGATGATCTCCTGGGCTTCGAGGGGCAGGTAGCCGATCGTTTCCTGCGTTTCATGCAAGATCTGGATGAGCA
>JAVBLF010000045.1:0-6787 GCA_031553675.1 Eubacteriales bacterium
GATCTATCGTTGGCATCGTATCTCTCCAATTGTTGGCAAACGCATTTGTGAAAAACCTCTGCCATTATACAGCTTTTCGCGGCGCTTGGGTAGTGTGCCGCGAGCATAGACTTTTGCGTTCAAGCGAACGGTTTTTGATTCGCGTATAGCTTGCTATTTTCAGAAAAAATTGAACCACTACTGTCTTTCGAGCGGCAGTGGTTCAGCAAAGTTTATTCAACGATCAAAGTTTAAAGATCATAATCTTTGCCATTTTTTTTTCGCCACTTAGAGTATTCTTCAACATCTGATTCCACTAATTTTAGACATATTGCAACTACAGACGCATCATCGGCATAGCCTGCAATAGGTATCAGATCAGGAATAAAATCTAATGGAGACACAAAATATATTAGAGCGCTCATAATGGAAATGATAGAACCTATAGGTATATCCAAATATTCTTTCTTGATAAAACTCCTGATTAATGACGCCATAATGGGGATGTTTGCCAACACGTCACCCGCTAGCGGAATAGTTTTCAATTTTTTCTCAAGTCTTTGCAAAAATCTCTCGATAGCATCCTGGTCAGCTAATAGTTTTTTTGCTGTCCCATGTCTTTTTTCATATTCTTTTTGGGCAGCTTTCTCACTAAAATCGACTACCATAATTCACCTCTTACGCAAGAGAAGCATTCGACTTGGCAGATAAAGCACTAGACCCACAGATTATATCACATTGGATTTTGTTAATAAAGACACGCACTCCACATGCTGGGTCTGTGGAAACATATCGACCGGCTGCACGCTTTCGAGCGCATAGCCGCCATTTCGGAGGATCGCGACATCCCGCGCCAAGGTACCGGGATCGCAGGAGACGTAGACGAGGCGCGGGCACTGCGACGCGATCACGGCGTCGAGCAGGGCCTTTTCGCAGCCTTTTCGCGGCGGGTCGAGCACGATGAGATCGATCGCTTCCCCGTTCGCGACGAGGTCGGGAAGGGCTGTTTCGGCGGGCGCGCATAAAAAGCGCGCGTTGTCGATGCCGTTGCGCGACGCGTTTTCGCGGGCGTCTTCGACGGCGCGCGGCACGATCTCGATGCCGAGGACATCGCGGGCCTTTTGCGCGAAGATCAGCGTCATGCTGCCCATGCCGCAGTAGCAGTCGACGACGCGTTCGGTGCCCGTCAGCGCCGCCGCTTCGAGCGCGGCCGCGTACAGCGATTCGGTCTGGGTCGGATTGACCTGCAAAAAGGTCTCGGCCGACACCGCGAACCGCAGCCCCGCGATCGTTTCGTCGATGCGTTCGACGCCCCAAATTGTCTCGAAGCGCTCGCCAAAGATCACGTTGTCGCGCCGTTGGTTGTGGTTGCGCACGATCGACGCGATTCCTGCTAACCCCTCCCGCAGTGCCTGGACGAGCGCGCTTTCGTGCGGGAAGGGAGCGCCCGGCGCGTCGTTGGTGACGATCACGACCATGCTTTGGCAGGCAGCGCTCGTCCGCGCGACGACGTGGCGCAAAAACCCCACACCCCTCGCTTCGTCGTAAGCGCCAACACCCCATTGACGCGCCCACGCCCCGACGATCCGAAGGGCCGCGACGGTGCTTTCGTCCTGGATGGGGCAATCTGCCAGCGGGATCACGCGGTGCGATCGCCTTGCGTACAGCCCGATCGCGACGCCATCGCCCTCGGGCGCGACAGGAAACGCCGCCTTGTTCCGATAACGCCACGGCGCGTCCATGCCGATCACTTCCCGCACGATCGACGACGCTTCGCCCACGCCGCCGATCCGTTCGAGCGCGTCGATGAGCATCCCTTTCTTGCAGCGCAATTGCGCGTCATAAGCCATATGTTGCATGGCGCACCCGCCGCAGCGCGCGAATTGCGGGCAACGCGGCGCCACGCGCTCGCCCGCCGTTTCGACGATCTCCAGCAGCTTGGCAACGGCGTAACGCTTTTCGCGCTTGATGATGACAGCCCGAACGAGCTCGCCGGGCAGCGCAAACGGCACGAAGACCGCCATCCCATCGACGCGGCCAATGCCCTGGGCTTCGGATCCTAGGGTTTCGATCAGGACTTGGGTTTCGGAATTTTTCTCTAACAAGGTGTGCCTCCGGCGGCCAACTTTTTTGAAAAAAAGTTGGACAAAAAACGTTTGTATGTCCCCGAAACGCCCGCCATGTCCATAGCGGGCGTTTCGATGTTCAGTGCGACAGGGTAAGAGGGGGCGAGGGGGGTGTGAGAGCGGCGGGCGTCAAATGCCCTTCGCGATGTTCCACACCCAGTTCAGCGCGACGAGGACGCAAAGCGTCGTGTAGAGCCAGACTTTGTGGCGGGAGAGGGATAGCGTAAAGCGACGCAGGCTGTCGCGGCGGCGGAGATGATCCGCGAGGCTCCACACAGCGCCGATCGACAAGGCGAGGAAAAGGGGGATCGAGAGGGCGTTGTAGTGCCAAGCGGCGTACAAATCGCCCGACAGGATGCTAACGAAGGCCCGCGTCATGCCGCATCCGGCGCAGGGATAGCCGGTCAGACGCTTGAAAACGCATAGGTCGGGCAGCCGTTCGAGCCAGGCCGCCAGGGCAGGGACTTCCATCGCGGATCAGGAGCGGCCCGCGCCGTACACCATCATGAACTGATGGAAATTGTAGTCGTAGGTCATTTTTTTGGAATTGATGATGTCGATGATCCACAGCACGCCGCAGACACCTCCGGTCAGGAGCTTGAGTACGCCCATGCCGATGTCGCCCAGGATAAAGCGATCGACCCCCCAGCCGCCGAGAAAGACCGAGATCAGCAGCATGGTCGTCGTGTCCTTGTAATCCATGGAAGCCACGCGGTTGAACTGTGAGTCGTCCATGGCGCGCACCATCGTTTCAATTTCAGCATAGCGTTCGGGCGGCATCTTGTTGCCGATGTTCATCATAAAATAGTCGATGCGGGAATTGTCCACGAGACCAGCCTCCTTTGCATTTGGCGATCAGCAAAAGCGAACGCCCTACTAAGGATAGCCTAGCGACTTTGACGCTCGATGTCAACGCGCAATGCGTCATCTGTCGCCATTGTCGCGTCAAACATGCTATACTGTGCTTGGAGAAAGAGGGTTGCCTGCGATGAAAGATTTCGTGCATCTGCACGTTCACAGCGAATACAGCCTGCTCGACGGCGCTGCGCGCATTGTCGACCTCGTCGACCAGGCGGCGGCGCTCGGGCAAAGGGCGCTCGCCATCACCGACCACGGCTGCATGTACGGCGCGATCGCCTTTTATAAAGCCTGCAAAGCCGCGGGCGTCAAAGCGATCATCGGCATGGAGGCTTACGTTTCGCCGCGCAAACTCGAAGAAAAGGACGGCAAGATGGATCGCGAATACGCGCACTTCATCCTGCTGGCCAAAAACGCGGTCGGGTACAAAAACCTTTGCTATCTGTCGTCGCTCGCGTTTACGAAGGGCTACTACTACCGCCCACGCATCGACTACGAAACGCTCGCGGACAGGCGTGAAGGCTTGATCGCCATGTCGGCCTGTCTGTCGGGCGATTTGCCGCGCCTTCTCATGGACGGCATGACCGCAGAGGCCGAAGCCTACGTGCAGCGCATGCAGGCCATTTTTGGCGAGGACTTTTACGTCGAGCTGCAAGACCACGGCATTCCAGAGGAAAGGCAAATCCTGCCCGAACTGATCCGCATCGGACGGAAATATGGCGCCAAACTGGCCTGCACAAACGACGTGCATTATGTCTTGCGCGAGGACGCCGAGGCACAGGACGCGCTTTTGTGCATCCAGACCCAGCGCTACCTCGACGACGCCGACCGCATGCGCATGACGGGCGAGGAATTCTATCTCAAGTCGGCCGACGAGATGGAAGCCCTCTTCGCGCACTGTCCGGAATCGCTCGACACGACCGTCGAGATCGCAGACAAATGCGAATTGGAGTTTGACTTCGATACGCTGCACCTGCCGAACTACGACGTGCCCGAGGGCGAAACCCACGAAGGATACCTGCGCAAGCTCTGTGAAAAGGGCTTGGCGGAAAAGTGCGAGGGCAAAGGGGAAGACTATCGCGACAGGCTCGATTTTGAGCTGAAGATGATCGCGCAAATGGGCTACACCGACTACTTTTTGATCGTCTGGGACTTCATCGATTACGCCCGCAGCCGTGGCATCATGGTCGGGCCGGGGCGCGGGTCGGCGGCGGGCTCGATCGCGGCCTATTGCCTCAACATCACAAACGTCGATCCGATCGCATACGGGCTGATCTTCGAGCGCTTCCTCAACCCGGAGCGCATCAGCATGCCCGATATCGACATCGACTTTTGCTACGAACGGCGGCAGGAAGTGATCGACTACGTCGTCGAAAAGTACGGCGAAGACCACGTCGCGCAGATCATCACCTTTGGCACGATGGGTGCGAAGCAGGCTGTGCGCGACGTCGGACGGGTGATGCAGGTGCCCTACGGCGACGTCGATAAGCTGGCCAAGATGATCCCATTCGACCTGTCGATGACGCTCGAAAAGGCGCTGACGATCAGCATCGAGCTCCGAACCGCCTACGAGAGCGACGCCACGGCCCGCAAGATCATCGATCTGGCCCTGAAAGTCGAAGGTTTGCCCCGCCACGCCTCCACCCACGCGGCCGGCGTCGTGATCGCGGCCAAGCCCCTCGTCGAATACTTGCCGCTTCAGACGAACGACGGCGCCGTAACAACCCAATTCCCCATGGGCACGATCGAGGAACTGGGGCTGCTCAAGATGGATTTTCTCGGGCTGCGGACGCTGACCGTCATCCGCGACGCCCTCGCCGAAATGAAGCGCGTCAACCCGAGCCTCGACGTCGACATGGACGGTCTGGATTTCAACGACAGGGCCGTGTACGACATGCTCTCACGCGGCGACACGGACGGCGTGTTCCAGTTGGAATCGGGCGGCATGCGATCGTTTTTGCAGCAGCTCAAGCCCGACCGCTTCGAAGAGATCATCGCCGGCATCTCGCTCTACCGCCCCGGCCCGATGGATCAGATTCCGGCCTTCGTCGATCGCAAGTTCCACCCCGAACACATCCGCTACACCCATCCGATGTTGGAAGGCATCCTCAAGACGACCTACGGCTGCATCGTCTACCAGGAGCAGGTCATGCAGATCGTGCGCGACCTCGCAGGCTACTCCTGGGGACGCAGCGACCTCGTGCGCCGCGCGATGTCGAAAAAGAAAAAGGACGTCATGATCAAGGAGCAGTCGGCCTTCATCGAAGGGTGCGCGGCGCACGGCGTGCAAGAAAGCGTCGCGCGGGCGATCTTCGATCAGATGCTCGACTTCGCGCAATACGCCTTCAACAAAAGCCACGCGGCTGCCTATGCCGTCGTCGCCTACCAGACGGGCTGGCTCAAAGTCCACTACCCCGAAGAGTTCTTCGCGGCGCTGCTCAACAGCTTTTTGAGCGACAACCGGCACATTGCAGCCTACCTCCACGCCTGCCGCATGCAGGGCATTCCCCTGCTGCCGCCCGACGTCAACCATTCGGCCGCGCGTTTTTCCGTCGAATGGATCGAAGACGAAAACGGTGCGCGGAAAAAAGCCGTGCGCTTCGGGCTGGGCGGCGTCAAACACCTGGGCTTTGCGGCGTGTGAAGCCATCGCCACCGAACGCGAACACAACGGCCCCTTTGCCGACTTCCGCGACTTTCTGGAGCGCTGCATGTCGGTGCTGAACAAGCGCATGGTCGAGTGCATGATCCAAGTGGGCGCGATGGACGGCTTTGGGCACAAGCGATCCTCGCTCTGTGCCGTCCACACGGCCGCTATGGATCGTATCGCCGCCGAGCTCGCCGAAAAACGCAACGGGCAGTTTTCGCTCTTCGACGCGATCGCCGGTGACGAGAGCGCCCGCATCCAGATCGCCATCCCCGATCTCGAGGAGTTTTCCCGCGCACAGATGCTCGCGATGGAAAAAGACGCGACCGGCCTTTACGTCAGCGGCCACCCTTTGCAGGAATTCGACGCCGAACTCGCGCGTCTCAAAAGCTCGCGCGACGTGCTTTCCGCCGGCGAAGAAGGCGAAATGCGCGACGAAACGCGGGTCAGCGTCGGCGGGATCGTCGCGGGCGTGCGCATGACGCTGACGAAAAAGAACGACCAGATGGCCTACCTCCAGCTCGAGGACATGATGGGGCAGTTTGAATGCGTCGTCTTCCCACGCGTGCTCGAACGCTACCGCCACCTCCTGCGCAACGACCAGCTCATCGTCGTGACGGGCCGCATCAACACGAAGGACGAGGACGACAACGTTTTGCTCGCCGAGGAGATCGCACCGCTCGAACACGGCACACAGCCAACGTCCGGCGCACCCAGTCAAAGCGGCCCTTCCGGTGGCGCAGCGAAACAGCGCGATTGGCCGCTGCCCGGCCTCTACGTGCGCTGCGCACCCGATGCAATCGACGAGATCGTCGTTCTCCTGCAAGACCGCCCCGGCGATACGACGGTGTTTTTCGCCATCGACGGCAAGAAACGGCGTGACGACCGGCTCGAAGGTTGCCACGCGACCGGCAAACTCATGCGCGAGATGAAGCAGCGCTATGGCGAGGAAAACGTCCGGCTGATCTTCTGAACCTGGATGGCCAAAGCGAATCCCACGCGCCCGCCATGGCCGCGCGGACAAAATTTGTTCGCGCCGACCGACCAGGCTGGATTCGCGCGTCGTGTTGAGCGACGCGTGAAATGGATAAGAATGAAAGTTTTTGCACAGCTTTTTTCAAAAAGCGCGTGCCCAATACACGAAAGTTTTTGCGCAGCTTTTTTCAAAAAGCGCGTGC
>JAVBLF010000007.1:0-16824 GCA_031553675.1 Eubacteriales bacterium
TCTAATACTGTTTAAAATCCCTCTCTGTTTCTAATGGATTTTTTGTGGCTGGGGGCTTTTGATACTCGCCCATCCCGCCCAAAAAACTTTCAATGGGTTTTGTTGGGTCTATAAAAAACCGCCCGCGTATCATTAGGATCATCCCATTTTTGCCTGAAAAAAGTTCAACCCTTGATTGGCGTTATCAATCGCCCGTTGCAGCCAAACGGCCTCGCGATACGTGAGGCTAGTAACCCTTGATTCGCACTGATAATCGCCCCTACAGGTGCACAAACAAAGTTAGCGGGATGTAGGGGCGATTATCAATCGCCCGCGTACCATAAGGATCGTCCCATTTTTGCCTGAACAAAGTTCAACTTTTGATTCGCATTAGCGGTCGGGCGGCGATTGGGCGCGTCGTTTTGGGCTTTTCCGATCGCTTCACGTTTGCTATACTGGAACGAGGCCTGTGGTGTATCAGGCCGACGAGAATCGTGAGAAGAACGCTTTTGCGTTTGACAATATTCATCTTGGAGGGAAACATTATGGATCGAAAAATTGGCATTCTGACCGGCGGTGGAGACTGCCCTGGGCTGAACGGCGTCATCCGCGGCGTCGTCGAGGTCTGCGCGAAAAACGGCATCGACGTCTACGGCTACCACGCCGGATGGCGCGGCGCGCTGACGGGCGAAGGCCATTGGCTGACGACTGACGAGGTGGAAGGCATCCAGTGCCAGGGCGGCACGATACTCGAATCGTCGCGCACGAACGTCAAGAAGATCGAAGGCGGGCCCGAGCAGGTCGTCGCGACGATGAAAGAACTCGGCCTCGAAGCGATCGTCGCGATCGGCGGCGACGACACCCTGGGCGTGGCGAACGAACTGCGCAAAAAGCTGGGCGTCAACGTCGTCGGCGTTCCCAAGACGATCGACAACGACCTCAACTGCACCGACTACACATTTGGCTTCGACACGGCAGCCAACATCGCGATGGAATCGATCGACCGCCTGAAAACGACGGCGGCTTCCCACGCGCGCTGCTTCGTCGTCGAATGCATGGGTCGCTCGTCCGGCTGGATCACGCTGCATGGCGGCTTGGCAGCCGACGCGAACCTCATTCTCATTCCGGAATTTCCGTGGACGATCGACCAGATCATGGATGTCGTGAAGGGACGTTACCTGCGCGGCAAACGCTACACCATGATTGCGATCGCCGAGGGCATCGAGGTGCAGGGACTGGAGCAGAAGGATCTCGGCGTCGATGCGTTCGGCCATCCGCTGCTCGTCAACTCCAATCTCGCGAAGGATCTGGCCGACGAAATCGAAAAGCGCATGCGCGCCGACGAGTCGCTAGAAGAAAAACGCAAGTACTTTGAGTGCCGCAGTCTCGTACTGGGTCATCTCCAGCGCGGCGGTGCGCCGACGGCGTTTGACCGCGTGCTCAGCACCCGCATGGGCATCACGGCTGGACAGCTCGTCGTCGACAAGGACTACGGCTACATGGTCGCCCTGCGTTCGACCAACATCGAAAAGGCCGACCTCGACATGGCCGTCACCGTCCGCAAAGACGTCGGCGAAGACCTTTACAACTCGGTGAAAATTTACTTTAAGTAAACCATTGGAAATTTGCCGCCATTGCATGGGGGCGATGGATAGGGATTCTCAAGGGACTTGTCCCTTGAGTTGGGGCTGGTGGACAAAGTCCCCCATTCGCAACCCTTGAAGATTGGCCGCCATTGCATAGGGGCGATGGAATGGGATTCCAAAGGGGTTGAGGCGAACAGCCTCAACGGGAATTGCGCATTTTTGCGCAATTCACCGGGGTCGAGCGCTTGTGCGAGACAGGTACTTGAGTAAGGGACTCGGAGATTGCGGCTGCTGCAACCAAGTCCCCCAAAAAAGCGTGAGGGATAACGTGAGATGTGGGGAGAAACGGGCGCGATCGGCGCGGTTTTGGAATGCTTGGAGGGGCGCGGGGCGACGTGTGAAGTCTTGCCACGCGCTTCGGACAACCCATTTGGCGCGACGGCGGCGGCGCTGGAGCGCTTGGCGGCGGAGCGAGAGGCCCTCGCCGAATCGGGTGAGACGGCGCTTCTGATCAAGCCTGACGCGCTTTTGGCGTCCGACTGGATCGCTGCCGACCTGCCGCGGCTCGACCGCCCGCTCGAGCGCGACATCGAACGCGTGTCGATCGTCGCGCGCGATGCGCATTCGCGCATTCGCGCTTGCGTGCGCGAGGCCGGCATCATCGACGGCAAGGCGGTATTGACGACGCTCTTTGACGACGTGAAGGATCGCATCGCGGCGCTGCGGCTGCATTGGTCGCACCTGTCGCACGCCGATCCGAACGGCGTGTTTCTCGACTTTTACGCCGACAGCCCCTTGATTCTGGCGCGCTTTCCGACGCCCGACGCTTGGACGCTGCCCGCCTACGTTTCGGCGGGGCGCGAGGACATCCAGACGGCGGCGTGGGAGTGCGCGATCTTTCGGCACTGGGGCGAACGCTTCGGCGCGACGCCCTTTGCCATTTCGTCAAGTGGCTGGCATCTCTTTGTCGATCGCGC
The DNA here is from genome assembly GCA_031553675.1 of Eubacteriales bacterium. Taxonomy (GTDB): domain Bacteria; phylum Bacillota; class Clostridia; order Christensenellales; family CALWSW01; genus JAVBLF01. Next base: position 2,543 of record JAVBLF010000007.1, read on the forward strand.
GCCGCAGGACGTGCAGGGCGCGATCGAACTCATGCTCGAACAGATCTCGTTTTGCCCCTCACTACTCGAGTTCGCCGAACATCCGGATTTTCGGAACGGCTGGGCGTTGGGTGCGCCGCGCTGGGGGTTTTGGAGGCCGACGGCACTCGGCGGGCTGCCGCCCATGCCGCGCCGCCGAAGCGCCTTTAAAGCCATGATGCAAGCCGAGACGATGCCATAAGGAGGAGTCACCATGCGTTCCCTCGCCGCCGAGCGCGGCCAGATCGCCAAGACGGTGCTGCTGCCGGGCGATCCGATGCGCGCACAATACATCGCCGAACGTTTTTTGGACGACGCCGTCTGCTACAGCCGCATGCGCGGGATGCTGGGCTTCACCGGCACCTACTGTGGCAAGCGTGTGTCCGTCCAGGGGTCGGGCATGGGCATCCCGTCGAGCCTGATCTACATCAACGAACTCATCACACTGCATGGCGTCGAAACCATCATCCGCGTCGGAACGGCGGGCGCCATCCGGCCAGAGATAAAGGTGCGCGACATCGTGCTGGCCAACGCCGCTTCGACGACGAGCGGACTCAACAAGACGCGCTTTCAGGGTTACGACTTTGCGCCGGTGGCAGATTTTTCGCTGCTCGTCAAGGCGTACAACAGCGCACTCGCGATCGGGCTCGATTCCGCAAGGCTCCATGTCGGGCCGGTCGTCACGACCGATGAGGTCGGCTGCCAGGGCGACGGCCTTCTGGAGCGCTACGCCGCATACGGCTGTCTGGCTGTCGAAATGGAGACGGCGGGTCTTTACACAGTCGCGCCCAAGCATGGCGTTCAGGCGCTTTCGATCCTGACGATCAGCGATCAGGTCATGACCGGCGAAGAGACGACATACGAAGAACAGGCGACCTCTTTCGAGGAAATGATGCGCATCGCGCTCGACATCGCGGAGTAGGGGTTTGCAAGCAACAAAAAAAGTGGCCGTAATGGCCACTTTTTATTTGCTCATTCGACGGGGATTTCGCTGGACTCACTGTACACGCCGACGTTCTGCGGCGCGATCTCGGTCAGGGAGGCGGTTTCAAAGGAGGCGCTGGGCGTGCCGACGGGCTGGGAGGGAATGACGGCGCCATCGGGGGAAGGGGACGCGTGCGGCGGAATGGTGCCGGGCGGCGGGGTTTCGGCAGGCACCTGAGAAGACTTGGTGGACGGGGCGAGTTTGCCGCCCGTTCCGGTATCCGAGCCTTCGAGCGGATCGACTTCGGCCGCGTCGTAGAGGAACCAGTGCAGCTTGCGGGCGTTTGCCGCGATGTCGGGCAGAAGCACCCACATCCCGCGCACCATGCGCTGGCGGTACTCGCCCTCGACGGGGAGGCGGTAGTGCAAAATGCTGCGGTTTTCGATCCCGATTGCAGCAGATGCGATCGCGAGGATCTCGGGCGTTTCGAGGTTGGTTTCGACCATGGGCAGCAGGTCGTAGAGCAGTTGGGTCTGGGTGGCGAGGTCGGCGGCAAAGAACTTTTCGTAAATGGTCAAAAGGACTTTGTATTGCCGCGATGTGCGGGAAAAATCGCCCCCCGAGATGTGGCGCATACGGGCGTAACCGAGGGCTTGTTTGCCGGTCAGGTCGATCACGCCGCCCCGCTGTTTGATGAAGCCGTCGCGCAGAGGCTGCTTCCACTGCTTGTTCAGACCGGCGATGCAGTCGTTTGCCTCCGAGACTTCGCTTTTCGTCATCTCGATCGTGATGCCGCCCAGGCGATCGACGATCGTTTCGAACATGCGGAAGTCGACGAGCACGTATTTTTCGAGATCGAGCTGGAAGTTTTCGTTGATCGTTTCCATCAACATGCCGGGCCCGCCGCGAACGACGGCCGAATTGATGCGGTTTTCACCGCGGCCTGCGATGGGGACGTAGAGGTCGCGCATGAGGGAGGTCAGCTTGAGGCGGCCGTTCTTTTTGTCGAGCGTCGCGATCATGATCGTGTCGGAGCGGCTCATCTCTTTTTCGCCGCGCCGATCGACGCCGATTAAGAGGATGTTTGTCACGTCTCCGAGCTTTTGCTCGACTTCGAGCGCAGCGATTTCGTCGGCGCTGAGTTCGGTCTGTTCGACTTCTTCAAAGAGATTGAGTTCTCCCATCTGCAAGACGGCGGGTTCTTCCTCGACTTCGCCCGCTTCGACAGCCTGCTGGTACTGCTCTTGCTGCTGTTCGGCGATGGTGGCCGCTTCATCGACCGATACGTAATGGACGCGGCTGAGCAGGCCGAAGACCGATACCAAGCCCGCGACCAGGGCGACGCCGAGACATGCGGCCACAGCGATCAAGATTTTCTTCTTTTTCGACATGTTGGGCGAACCTTCTCCTTCAAATATTCGACAATATGAGTAAATTCATACATATATGGACTTCACATCTCAGTATAGTACAATTTTCATGGCAAATCAATCCACGCGATGCGTAAATGGAAATATATGTAGATTTTGCGATGCGGTACTACCGACCATTCTATTCGCGTGCATGGGGGAAAAGAGCGAATCGACGATCGACTTGCGAAGCAAGACACGAAAAAAAGTGCCGAATGGCACTTTTTGCTTGAAGGGTTCTCCTAATGGATCAGGTATGTATACATGAGCGCAAGGACGGCGAGATGCGCGGGGTAGTACGCGTAGAAAAAGGTCTTGAGCGGTCGGCCGCGTTCGCCATTGTAGTGGAAGAGCATGGGGATGACGGGCAGGCAGCCGAGGAAAAACGCGGTGTTGAGGGCAACGACTTGGAGCGAAGTGCCTTGGACCAAGAGGGCGAAGAGAGGGCCGAGGATCATGCAGGCCGACATGCCCACGATGGGCATCCAAATCCGCCTCTTGGGATGGGCGATAGAGCGGTAAAAGAAGACGAGCATCACGCCGATGCCGCCCCAGTCAAAGAAAAAGAGTGTGAGAGCGGCGGTGCCGATCAGGACAGCGAAAAAGGCCAGATCGTTCGTGAGCTTCTCGCGCGCCACCAGCACGCCCAAACAGACGAGCAAGGTAAACAACACGTTGAGCTGCCGGGTGTGAAGCGCGATCGTGTAGGGATACTGCGCGACCAAGGCCCAAAGAAAAAGCCGAAGCGCGTATTTTTTGCGGTTGCGCGTTTTCGAAAAGCCCTCGACGAGCAAAAAACCCATGATCGGAAACGTAAACCCCCCCACGAAGAACATCGGCAACCTGGCGTTCATCGGGAGTTGGTTCATAAAGGTGTTTGCAACGTGATCAAGTGTCATTCCAATGATCGCGATGACCTTCAATTGAAACGCGTTGAGCCCCTTTCGCATCGCTTCCCTCCTTTCCCTTCTGGTGCTGATCCGAACATTTACACAACATAAGCGTTGTATTGAATTGCTAAAGTGCGTGCCTGGTTTGCGATCGGGAAACGCTTCCGCCGCGTTTCCTTCGTACCATTGTAGCCGGAAAGGGCCTGGATTTCAATCGCGAAATGGAACGAAAGGGGGATTCCATCTATTATATACTCCATCATACGAAGATACAAAAACTGCGAAATTGGACATTACTCGAATGATTTAGACTTTTTTCGAGGAAATTGCGCGTTTCGAAAAATAATTAATTCCTAAAATGGAGGCTATTGCATTTCATTTCTGATTGGCGTATAATCATAGTAAATTGATATGCTTCTAGCTTTTGTACGAAAAATCATTTGAGCAGAGCGGCGAAGCTTCTCGATCGCAGAGCGAATGTACCAATATATGGCAGTTTTTCCGACCTGCCGCTCTGCGGGCATCGCGACATTACGCGCATGATTTGGTCACGTTTATTCATTTCGTCGCCTGTGAGGCTACGAATTCCATTGGCCCTGGTCATGTCCTGGGCGGCCACTCGCACAGCCACCCAGGCGCGCCCCATCCTACGTGCACGAAGGCCGGACGCGTGCCGGGGCAACCACAACAGCGGTTCGGCGCAAGCGCCAGAACCGGGAGAGGAGGTATAACGTTGGGCTTCAGCATGGATGGTAATCAACTGTCAGGAGGACACGGTGGTGTTGATACAATTCCAGCGCTGAACAAACCACTGGGCACGACAATTTTCTCACTACGCTGATTTGGCGAAATGCCGAAACTCTCTCCGCGGAAATAAGACGTCTGTGGTTTCTCATTTTGCCACATCACAAGACACCCGATCTTCCAAAGGAGTCCATTATGAGTTTTCGCAAAATTTTTGGAAAGCGCCTGCTTTCAGGCGTGATGGCGGCAGCACTGTCGCTGGGCGCCGTCTTTGCTTCGGTGCCGGCCTTCGCCGCGGAGGGGGAGCCCACCGAAACGATGACCACCGGGGAAACGGGAGAAAACGCCCCGGCACAAGATACCACCACACCTCCTACTTCGCAATCCAACGCGACCAACCCCAGCGCAGAAGGCGGCTCTTTGCCGGCCAACGATCCGCCGGCCAAATATCCCGCCGTCGCGTCCAACAGAATGCGCTTGATGGCTTCTCCGGCCATCGACCCCTCGAACCTCAACGGTTGGACTGTATTCTCGAACTATTACAACCCGGCTTGGACCTTTACCGATGCGCTGACCACAAACCCAGCCATCCCGTCGGGCTTCAACGAAACTCCTGGCGGCGGATGGAATCCTTTCTACGGTTGGAAGGATGGTTATACCCGAAATAACCCCACCTATTACGATCTCAGCGACAGCCCTGCTGCCGGTGTGAAGAACAAGTCGAACATGCAAGCAGAAGTCTTCAACACGAAGAACGGCGACTACGGCTGCTCGGCGGTTGCGCACTTCTCGCAGCATATTTACACCGAAGGCACCCAAAACAACGCAGTCATGACCTTCTTGGGCTATGGCACGCAGAACATGACTGACTGGGCGCTGGCACCTGTGACGAATACCGATCTCAAGGCGATTGGCTTCGACATCGATGCTGCAAACGTATGCGCGCATACACTCTATGCGTTTGGTGTGCTGATGAACGCGAACGTCGACAAGACGACCGGCCAACTGACTGGTTACGCCTTGACGTTCAAGATGGACTCTGCTGCCACAAATGAAACTGGCGCGACGGTGCGCCTCGTCGACCTGACGGCGGGCACGGATGCTGCATCGCTGCATCGTTCGGTGCACTTGCCTGACGGCAAAGCGCTTTCGAATGTGGGCGACTTCAACCTGGCGAACAGCCCGATCAAGAAGATTCGCGTCGACATGGATCTCGAACCGACGAAAGTCACCGTCGAGATCCGCTACTATGACGCGGCAGGCAACCTGCCGACAAACGCGAATCTGACCTACACGGAAACGCTGAAGGACACGCACTTCGCCAACTTCGGCCCCATCGTCGATTACGACGGCGACCACCACAGCTGTACGGCACTTTCGTACATCAAGTTCGAAAAGCTACAGATCTCGTCGAAGAACTACAGTGTAATCTTCGACAGCAACGGCGGCACGACGAATGCAAGCCCCGATCGCTATGACGAGATCGAGCCCGGCAAGTCCATCGCCAACCACGGCTATGGCCTGCCGACCCCGCCGACCCGCCCCGGATTCGTCTTCAAAAGCTGGAACTACAACAAGGACGGCTCCGGCGCTACGTTTACCGTCAACGATCCGATCAATAAGATCACGACGGTCTACGCGCAGTGGCAAGCGAATTACACGATCACCTACAACGATGGCGGCCACGGGACCATGTCGACCCCGAACACCGAACAAGTCGTTCCGGGCAACAAGATCACCGTCGTTCCGACCATCACGGCCCACACGGGCTACACCTTCATCGGCTGGAAAGAAGGCACGAACACCTATACGGACGCGCAGATCAAGAACATCACGCCGACCGGCAATATGACGTTCACGGCGCAGTACGCGCAGGACAGCACCGTCACCTTCATCGCGGGCCCCAACGGTCAGCTCAATGGAGGCAGCCCCCAGTCGGAAAAGGTTCCGCTCAACGATCACGTGAAAAACGTCCCGACCCCACAGCCGAACGCGAACTACACCTTCCAGTATTGGCAGGGCAGCGACGGCAAGACCTACACGAACGACGCCGCCATCAAGGCGCTCGAGATCAAGTCCGACATGACCTTCACGGCAATTTTTGACCTGAAGAACGTGGAAGTGCACTATGCCGCCGGTCCGAATGGAAGCATCACAGGCACGAAGGACTATACCAGCGTCAAGTACGGCGCCGTCCTCGATACGGTCGCGAAGTCGCCGAAACCCGTCCCCAACAAAGATTACATCTTTGATTACTGGGAAGATCTGTCGGGCAAAAAGGTGAACCCCGCCGTCGATACCGTCGACGACAACTCCAAACTGATCACCGCCCACTTCGCGGACAACAAGAACAACGACGACGAACCCGACTACAAGCAGAAGAAGTTCAACGTCACACTCGTTGCCGAAGGCCCCGGCGCATTCGGCGCGAATGACAAGACGAACTTCGTCGTCATCGAATGGAACTTCACGGGCAAGGACATCCTTGGCCATGCCATCGGTGGCTTCGCTGTTCCGTCGCTGATCCCCGATAAGTCGAAGGAGCCGACCGCCCAGTTCTGGTGCTGGAAGGATGATAAGGGCAACAAGATCACCGGCAACCTCGCCGACTTTGTCGTCGATCATGACCAGGTCATCACCGCCCACTTCGACACCGACAAGGATCACGATGGACACGACGACTGCGAACAGGGTAAGTTCCTCGTCGATTTCCAGGCCAAAGGCCCCGGTTCGATTTCCGGCACGACGAATTTCACCGTCTTCGAGAAATCTGACCACAGCCAGAAGCTGAGCGACGCCATTGGAGGCTTCACGCTTCCGACGCTCAAACCCGACGCCGATAGCTGCTTCGATGAGTGGCAGGATGCCGCAGGCAATCCGATCGCGAATCCCGCCAACTACAACGTCACCAAGAGCCAGACGATCTACGCTGTGTTCGCGGCCGACGAAAACGGGGACAAAATCCCCGACTACAAGCAGAACATCTACAACGTCACCTTCACGACCGACTCCGTTGGCCGTCTGACCGGCAAGACGTCGTTCAAGTTCATCGGCGGACGCAAGGGCGATGGCGTGCCTCTGACAGCCGCAGACGTCGTCAAAGGACCCTACGTCGTTCCGACGCCTTCCGGCATCAGCAGCGAGTACACTTTCGACAAGTGGACCTCGACGCCCGGCGGCCTCAACCCCAACAACCTCAGCCTGACGAGTGACGTCAACTTCAACGCGAGCTACAACCAGAAGCTCTATACGATCACGTTCGTGGTCAATGGCGCTGTCGTCGAAACGCTCAAATTGCCCAAGGGCGAAACGATCGGATCGAAGGCACCGACCGCCGTCGTACCCAGCGGCCAGACCTTCCAGTATTGGGAAGGCCCCGGCGGATCGCAGTACACTGCGGCGACGATCCAGACTGCTACCGTGACCGGCGACATGGTCTTCACGGCGAAGACGTCCTCGGCCAAGCAGCTTGGCAAACGCTAAGCGCCCATCCGATCCATTGCGATCGGAGCCAGCCCCCGCGAAAGCGGGGGTTTTTTGTGTGCAAACGAACGCATGCGCGTGTGGCGAGCAAGTACGGGGCTGAAAAGTTATACATAAAGAGAGATGAATCGTGCGCGAAATGTAGTTTCGCCGTATTTGGAAACGCAAAGACGACGAGAAACAGCAGGAAATCATGCTTTTGCAAATGGGAGATGATTGCAGCGATATTTGCAAGTACTAAGAATTATCGACGTAACCGATCGCCGGAAAATGCAAGATTGTGCCCTAATCCAGTGGTTTTGAGTAAACGCGGCCGAAGCGGGCAAAGAGTACTTGAAACGTTATCTGATGGATTGCAAAGATGCAAAATACGTAATATAATGGCCTTAAGGTAGACTAGTTTTTTAATGGGTTGCTCGCGCCTACTACGCGAATCTACACATCAACACAAAGACTGAATCTGAATTGGAGGTGAACGCGGAGATTGCCGCCGCGGGTTCAAGGGGCTCGGGCTTCTTTCATACCGTGCTTCATGGCGGCGAACCAAAAGTTGGCAGATGCTAACGTCCCGGCGTGGGCTCGCTAGCGCGTAGACCTTCGCGGGACGTTCGGACGCAATGAGAAAAGGAGGCTGACATGGGTTTTCGCAAATCGATTCACAAAAAATGGCTGGCGATCGCTCTGAGCGCCGCTTTGGTGTTCACGCTTATCGCAGCGACGACGCTGCCGAGCTTCGCCGCGGAAGGCGAGCCCGACGCTGTCATGACCGTCGGCGCAGCGAATGACACAAAGGCTTCGAAAGAGGTCGCCGCACCCGCAAGCGCCAACGTAGAAAAAACCGTTCCCGCTTGGCAGACGGGCGACGGCACCATACCGGCTGCGCCAAGGGCACTCAAAGCGCCCGCCGCGTCGATCGATCCGTCGGATCTCAGCAGCTGGATCGTCTATGACCACTACTACGACCCCGCCTGGACCGATGGCAACAAGCCCTCCAACTGGGATTCGAACCATCCGAACCATCCTTTCTTCTATTGGAAAGAAAGCTCCGACAACGCCCAAAGCCATCCGACTTTCTACGATCTGTCGACGACGGCGGGCAAGCAGAAGCTCCAATCGGAAGTCCTCGACGGCGTGAAGCACTATGACGGTGTGACGCCGCTTCTCGGATATTTCTCGCAGCACATCTACACCGAAGGCAGCGCCAACAATGCCCAGGTGACCTTCCTCGGCTATGGAAAAACCTACAAGACCGACTTTGCGATCGCGCCTGTGACGAGCGCCGAACTCAAATCGATCGGTTTTGACATCGACGCGTCGAAGGTCAACGCCCACACGCTCGACGGCTTTGGCGTTTTGATCAATGCCGGCATTACGAGCAGCGGTCTGCTCAAGGGCTACGCCGTCAACTTCAAGATGTACAACCATGACTCCGACACGAAGAATGGCACGATTCGCCTCGTCGACTACGCCAACGGCGTCGAGGCGGCCAACCTGCATGCAGGCACAATCGAACAACTCGCGAGCGGTACACAGCTCGGCACCTTTGACCTGAAGCAAAGCCCGACCGGAAAGATCCGCGTCGACATGGACATCGAAGCGACCAAAGTCGTCGTCAAGCTCGCGTACTACACGTCGGCGACCCAGCTCTCGACACCTCAGACCTTCACATCAACGCTGGCCGACACGACCTACAGCGGTTTCGGCCCCTTCGTCAACTACTCGGGCGAAGACCACGATTGCGGGCGTCTGTCCTACGTCCGCTTCAGCGACATGCAGATGTCGATCGGCTATGACGTGATTTTTGACCCGAATGGCGGCAGCTTCCCGCCGGGGACAGTCACGCGCTACAGCTCGATCAGCCCCGGCCATTCAATCGCCGACCACGGCTACGGCTTCCCGACGCCGCCGACACGTGCCGGCTATACCTTCATCGGCTGGAACTACAACAAGGACAGCAGCGGCCTCAGCTTCGGCGTGCAAGACCCGATCAACAAGATCACGACGGTTTACGCCATGTGGAAGGCCGACGTCAAGATCACTTATATCGCGGGCACGGGCGGCCAACTGCAAGGCGGTAGCCCGCAAATCGAGACCGTTCCGCTCAACCAGCTTCCCCGCAAGGTTCCGACCCCCATCCCCAACACCGGCTACCACTTCAAACACTGGGTTGACGAGACGGGCAAGATCTACCTGACGGCGGCCGACATCGCCAAGGTCGAGGCGCTGACCGACAAGACCTATACGGCTATCTTCGACCGCGATCTCGTCAAGGTGGAATACCGCTCGGCGGGCAACGGCACGCTGCAAGGCACGAGCTATTACCCGCTCTGCCCCGTCGGATTGCCGCTGGCTCAATATGCGCTGGCACCTTACCCCGTACCTGCGGCCGGTTACAAGTTCGTCGGCTGGACCGACGTCAACAACAAGCCCATCGATCCGGCGACGGCAGTTGTGGGCAGCAACACCTACGTGATCACCGCCCACTTCGATCGCCTTTACACGGTGACCTTCGTCGCCAACGGCCAGATCGTCGGCACGAAGCAGCTCGCCAAGGGCGACCTGATCGGACCCGCGCCCGACCCGACGCCCTTCCTCAAGCTGGGCGACAACTTCGCATACTGGTCGGGTCCGACCGGAAACCATGACAACACGCAGATCCAGTCCGTCGCCTGCACGGGCGACATGACCTACACGGCAAAGGTGACATCCGGCAAGGTATTCGGCAAGCGTTAAATGCGCATACGCAATCGCATTACATCGAATGGCAAAGGAACCCTCGCATTGAGCGGGGGTTCTTTTTCGCATGTTTATGCTGTAGGCAGCGCGGCGCGCGTCGCAAACGGAAGCGCGTTTCCGGGGTGAAGGATGAATGCGGCGCATTCTTGGGGGCTATAAATGATACGTTCTCTTGTTCATGCGCGCGCCGGGTTAATCGCGTACTGAAATATCTGGATTTGATCGTAAATTTCATTTTTATAGACATTATTTCATATTTATATCATTTTGAATTACCTGTTGACTGTATGGCAAATAATGACTTATAATCTACATAGACCCTGATTTCAGAGTGTTTTGCTGTGTTTGCACTTTAATATAAACATTAATAAATGCGTATATAGGATATTTTTGCGGTATCCGTATATGCAAACACAGCACCCAACGCAACGATGAAAGGAGAAATGGAACAAAGGCGTATGTGGTATAGGCAATGAAGCCCGAGGGGCGCGCATTGCAAACGGTGGGTACCCGTTTATTCAAAGCGGAGGCATCGAGCGACTCGCTATGGTGAGGCGTTCGAAATATGCTCCCCACATCGGACCCGTGTGCACCAACCCCCACTCACAATCGGGTTGGCGAAAAAATGACACCATGATTAACGAAAGGGAACCAAGATGATTATCCGCACCCAACTCGGCAAGAAGTTCTTGTCGACGACACTGGCGGCGCTTTTTGTCGCCACGACCGTATTCTCGTCCGTGCCGGCATTTGCCGCCGAAGAAACGCCCGGCGAACCCGTCGCCACGGAAATTCCGGCGCCCGAAGCTGAAGCACCGGTAGCGACCGAAACCGTCTCCGAAGCCGAAGTGGCAGAGGCGATTCCCGTCGACACCCGCACTGTGATCGGCATCGACCCTGTGTCGGGCGATCCGATCTATGAGCCGGTGTACAACCCCGAGTACTTCCAACAAGCCGCGCCCGCTGAAACGGGTATGTACCGCTCGATGCGCCTCATGGCTTCGTCCGCGCAGCAGATCGACCCGTCGGATCTGTCTGACTGGACGGTGTACACCAACTACTACGACCCAAGCTGGAATGCCACCACGCCTGGCAACTGGTCAACGCTTTATCCAAAGGGCTCTCATCCCTACTACTATTGGAACGAATCGCTTGGTCAGAGCACTACCTACTACGACCTCGATACCACAGCCGGCATCAATGCCATGGAAGCCTCTTGCTTCAAGACCGGCGCGGGCGCAAGCACCGTCGCCGACTTCTCGAAGCACATCTACACCAAGGGCAGCACCAACAATGCCGAGATGGTATTCCTGGGCAACGGCACGACGGCGTTCGTCGATTTCGCGCTCGCTCCCGTCACGGACACGCGCCTCAAAACCGTCGGCTTTGACATCGATGCAGGCGCCATCGACACCCATACGATGACGAGCTACGGCATCATGTTCAACGCGGGCGTCGATGCCAGCGGAACGCTGAAAGCCTACGCGCTCGACTTCAACAACACGAACACCGGCTGCAAGCTGGTCGACATCTCGAACGGAACCAACGCCGCGTCCTTCCATACGGGCGGCCTTTCGACCCTCGCGGTCGGGACTTCGGTCATGACGTTCTCGCGTCCGGCCTCGAACAAGTTCCGCATCGACATGGACATTCTGCCGACCTCGGCCGTTCTGACGTTCACGCCCTATGACACGGCGGGCAACCTCGAACCGGCGAAAGCCCAGAACGCCACGATCCCCGGGCTGAACAACACCGGCTTCTCCGGCTTCGGCCCCTACGTCAACTACTGCGGCCACGGCTGCCAATCGTTGACCCACATTCACTTTGGCAACATGCAGATGTCGGTCAACTACAAGGTCATCTTTGACAAGAACGCGGCGGACGCCGTGATGACCAGCCCCGACACCGTGACCGAAATCGAACCCGGCGCGTCGATCGGCCAAACGCCTGGCGCGTCCATGCCGGCCAACCCGACCCGCTCCGGCTATGCGTTCATGGGATGGAACACGAACGCCGACGGTTCCGGCACGCCCTTCGACGCCAACACGCCGGTCAACAAGATCACGACCGTCTACGCCGTCTGGAAGGCCGACTGCAAAATGAACTACGTCGCGGGCGCGAACGGCTCGATCAGCGGCAACGCACAGGAGATCGTCCCCGTTTACGCCAGCCCGAAAAACGTTCCGACTCCCGTGCCGAACGCCAACTACAATTTCCAGTACTGGCTTGGCGACGACGGCACCCACTACACGGCGGCCCAGATCATGGCGCTCGTCCCGATGCGCGACATGACCTTCACGGCGATCTTTGACCTCGTCCCCGTTCCGGTTCGCTACGTCGCCGGCACGAACGGCACGCTCACGGGCGGCACGCCGTCCAGCAGCGTTCCCTACGGCTCCAGCCTGCCCACCGCCCCGACGCCCGTCCCCAACAAGGGTTACGTCTTCTACGAATGGCGCAACAGCGCGGGCACGGTCATTGATCCCGCCACGGCCAAAGCCGACTACAACTGCGACCCGATCACCGCGAGCTTTGAGATCGATCAAAACGGCGACGGCACAGCCGACAAGGATCAGAAGAAGTTCCAGGTGAAACTCGACACGATCGGCCCCGGCGCCTTTGCCGCGACCGACCTGACCAGCTACTCTGTCATCGAATGGGTTCACACCGGTTCCGCGGCGCTCTCGACCGCCATCGGCGGCTTCAAGGTTCCGCAGTTGATCCCCAACAAGACGGTCGATCCGACAGCCCGTTTCTGGTGGTGGGAAGATGAAGCCGGCGCCCAGATCACGACGACGCCCAGCGCCATCGGGAACTACAACGTCTCGAAGGACTGCACCGTCTACGCCTTCTTCGACACCGACAAAGACGGCGACGGTACCCCCGACAGCAAGCAGACCAAGTACGTCGTCGATGCGAAGGTGCGCGGCAACGGCACGATCACCGGTCAGACCCTCTTCGACGTCTACCAGAACAGCACCAACACACAGACCCTGGGCAACGCCATCGGCGGCTTCACCGCCCCGAAGACCGTTCCCGCCAACGCGAACACCGTATTTTACCGCTGGGAAGACGCCGCTGGCAACGAGATCAAGAATCCGGCCAACTACGGCGTCAAGAACAGCCAGACCATCTACGCCCGCTTTGAAGACGACGAAGATGGCGACGGCATCGCCGACATCGACCAGAACGTCTATGTCGTCACCTTCGCGGCCGACAGCAACGGACGCATCACCAGCGGCAAAACAAGCTTCAAGTTCATCGGCGGCAAGAAGGGCGACAACATCCCCCTGACCGCGAAAGACGTCGTCGGCAGCAGCTACGCTGTCCCGTCCGTCACCGGCAAGAACGCCGAATTCCTCTTCAAGAGCTGGACCTCGACGCCGACCGGCAAGGATCCGAGCAATCTCAGCTTGACCTCGAACGTCGACTTCGTCGCCGACTTCAACGCCAAGACCTACACGATCACCTACATCGTCAACGGCACGACGATCAAGACCGTCGCGAACGTTCTCGCCAAGGGTGACAAGATCGGCACCAACGCGCCCACTGCCGCCGAGATCAGCGCGAAGCTGGGAGCGGGCTGCACCTTCGCCAACTGGCAAGCTCCCGATGGCTCGCTCTACAACATGACCGCCATCGGTGGCGCAACGGTCACGGGCGACATGGTCTTCGTCGCGAAGTACACCCAGGCGAAAATCGTCAGCAAGCGCTAAACCACAACGACCGTTATCCCCTTTGCTACGCGCAAAAACGGGAACCCGCATGGCCTCGCGCCATGCGGGGGTCCCTTTTTCCTTCCTAAAATATTGACTGCATTTTCCTCCGGACCGTCCCGGCCGGGTTTGTGCCTGCGTACCATTGCGCAGTTTGCATATAGATTTGTGTTTTGTCAAGTGACAAATGCATGTGGAGGTAATTTTTATGCTGAAGAGAAAAGTCAAACAATTCGTGTCCCTGCTGACAACCCTCGCTCTGACGGGCAGCTTCGCGCTCGGCGCGATGGCCCCCGCGAGCGCTGCCGAGAAGATCAAGCTCGGCGAGTCGGGTTACGTCAGCCTGCACTCCTACACGTCG
>JAVBLF010000133.1:0-21496 GCA_031553675.1 Eubacteriales bacterium
TCTAAGTTCAACAGCACAATGTCTCGTCCATTCCAGGGATAGCGGTCGTATACCGTTTGCAGCGCGATTTGTTGGGGATTCTTTTCGTTCCCCACGACATTTGCGTTATCCACGAGCGTCAATCCGGCGTCCGGGTATGCAAGGAATTTGCCTGCAACAGTGTCATATGCGCCGAATGGCACGCCGTCGGCAGAGAGCGAACCCGCGTGATAGTGCATAAACACGTAAATGTATCTGCCATCCGAAGACGCGCCCGCGGTCATCGGGATCATGCCCGCTGTGCCGTTTTCAGATTCCCAGTCGGCAGGTCTGTCCGCGACGACGAGCTTTTGCTTTTTCGACGCGGGATCCAAGCGGATCAGCCCGACATCGTATTGATATTGCCCGTCTTCTTTTTCGACGTAATACATTTTGCTGGCATAGAGTTTGCCGTTCGCATACACCAAATACGCATAGTGGTACTTTGGGTCCGCCACTTCGGTCAGCTTCTTGTCCTTGTATGCATAGAGTCCACCGTCTTTAGCCGCGGCGTACAGCGCGCCATCGCCGCCCCAGGCAAACGCGACCCAGTTTTCGGGGTTTTTGCCCACGCTTTCGGATTTTGATGTCGCGATGTCACAGACGTAAAGCAGGTCGTCGGCAAAAAATGCGAGCGACTTTCCATCTTGGGAAAATTGGGGCATTTCTGCCGCGCCGTCATATACTTTTTCCTCGCTTTTGCGAACACCAGCGCTTAATTCGATCAGATAGATTCCATCATTCTTGGTGAGCGCGATCAGCGTGCTCGATACGGACGCAAAAGCCGAAAAGCAAAACGTGAGCGACATGAGCAGTACAAGTGTAAGGGCGAGCATCTTCTTTTTCACGATTCGACGCCTCCAATTCTGACAAATGACGACATAGTAAACGCTGAGGTACTGGGATTAGTTTCCCTCAAAATTTTATCACCATCCGAAAACGCGGGCAGCACAGCATCGTCAATGTTTGCCGCCCGCATTCATGAGCTTGGTAAGCCCCGGATCAAGCGGCGTTCCGTTCATGCGCCGCTTGATACCGGAAATCCGATCGTGCGTTTGATTCGTCTACAGGGGCGCTTTTTCGCGATGCCTCGAGCCTATTTGCTGACGGTCAGATCTTGCGCCGTATTTTTTTCGACCTCCCAGTTCGGCTTGGGTTTCTCGATAGGGAGCTTATATCGATCGACAGGCAGTGTGAGATCCGGCTTCTGCAAATCGGAAAGGCCCACTTTGGCGGAATAACTTGCCGCGGCGGTCGATTCATTCGTATACGGAGAGTACTGGCCATCTGGACTTTTTGCGCGGATTCGATAGGTGTACTTGTAGGTGCTGCCCATGGGCGGATTGCCCGTCTGCTTGTCGAGATAGTGATCGGCCTGCGGGATGCTGGCGATGGCTGCGAAGGGATCATTCGTCCCGGCGACTTTGCGCTCGATCTCGTATACGACGCCGCTCAGTTTGTTGTTGTGCTTCCATTTGAGGGCGATGCAGGCGTAACCGTCTTCCGCGACGAGCTCTGTCGGCGCTCGAAAGAGGAATTTTGGGGTGCCGATCGAAAATGGAGCGCTGACGGCTTCCGTTGTCACGTTGTTGCTCTGAAAAACGATGCGGAATCTGGCGAAGTCAGTTGTCAGTTTCGGTGCCTTCCAAACGTATTCGCCCGAGTTGAACACATCCTTGGCGATCAGCATCCACGACACCCCATCGTATTCGCGATAGTAGAGCGAAACCCGACCAAAGCCGATGGGAACCGTGTTCCATTTGACCGTCAGGTTCGATCCTTGCACAACGCCGTTGTCCTCTTTCGGGGGATTCACGATCGAAATCGCGTGCTCGGGCAAGGCGAATGTGCGACTCCCGTTCAATATCTCAGTTGTGATACCCTTCCATGGATAGCTGACAACGTTTCTAGCCGAGACCTGTTTTGCCAAGGTGAACCCTTTGAAGTGCACCGGAGAGCCGCTTTCGTTGATGACTTCCACGAACCAGACGTTCTTCTCGTTCGCCGGCCAGCAATCCGCCGCGTAGTCCGGCAAGGGAACGTCGATGAGCAGTCGGCTGTTATCGTCGAATTTCTCCGCGCCTATTACGCTGTTGGGGCGATACCAGAACACGAGCGGCGTTTTGCCTACGACGCCGATTTTGACGATGAGATTGTTGCGCGACGCGCCTCCCAAACAACTGATGTCGATCCGGGCTGAATAGGCGTATTTCGTGCCCACGCGCGAGATCGACTTGTCGATCATATACTGCCAATAGCCGCATTCGGAAGCCATTTTGTCGTAGGGTATCCAGTAGAATCCGCTGTCCTGCCAACGATCGCCCCAACTGTTGAGTATCTTGAAGGCTTGCCTGGCATCGTCCCAGCCTACGGCCGTCACGCAATGCCACTCATCGAGCTTTGCATCCGGAGGGATTTCGCGCAATTCACGCATCGGGCCATCGAGCATGAGCGGGCCGTGTGCCAGCATGTTTTGCTTCAAAACGCTTGTCGTAAAGTCGTTGAAGGGCGGGCTGAGTTCTGCCTTATAGTACGCCGCTTCCCGATCGTTCGCCGGTGTCGGCTTTCTCATCTTGCTGTAGTCCCATCTCTCATCGACCACTTTCGTCGTTTTGTAATCTGACGGCAAACTGCCTTCCGGGCAAATGCCGTACTCCTTCACAATGCTTCCCGGGTCTTGCCTGCCGTTGACAGGGAAACTGACTTGCCGGTTGTGCAAGTACCAAAACGAGGGGTCGGGCGTCATGGGGCATTTCATCTCATTCAGGATTTGCATCGTATGAATGACAGTGTAGTTGTAACAGCCCCCGCCGGGGAGCTGGTTGCCGGCGAAGGTCACATATTTCGACAGGTCGTAGCTAGCCGGTGGGACTGCCGGCGTCAGGTTTTTGATGGTGGGTACCGGTACTGATCCGGCGAGGGCTTTGTGTTGTAGTGCGATGGCGGCGTCGAACTCTTTGAGCGTCGCGGTAACAGATAGGCCTTTCTCCACACTTTCGGACACAGGCGCAGTTTTCGCTTTTTGCAGCGACGGATCTTTGCCTTTCGCAACGGTTGCACGGTCGGTGGCTTCCTCGGACGCCGCCAATGCCGAGTGGCAAAGCACTGATAGCAACACCAAAGAGGCGAACAAAATCGAAAGCTTTGTTTTCATGGGAGACTCTCCTTTCACATGTTTTGTGCGTCGGAGTGTTCATCGCTTTTTTTAAAACGAGCTCAATTGTACGTGTATCGGAATATAACGCTTCGTGACGGGTTGAAAGAAGGGTGAGGAAGGTGTAAGTGAAAGCATGCTTGCTATCTAGGGTTTCCGTTAAAGTCAGTATAGCATATTGCAAACTTTAAGAATGTGAATATTGCGTGAAATAATTTCTGACCTTTCATGAACAAGGCATGCGTGGTGGGCTTCAGCAATGGGTACCGCTATCAACCAGCGCAGCACCAGGCACTGAGGGATTCCGTGTCAATATGCCTCATGCCATTGGCGTAAGGGGAGCCGAAGCCGCCCCCCCCCTTCTTTGGTGCAGTCAAAGCGTCAATCTACCAGCAAGTTGAAGGAGTTTACTCATGCCTGCTGGATTTCGAATTTATTTCTCATGATAGCGTTAAGCGCAACACTGACTACCTTCGGTACATCCATCTTTGCAGTGCTATATATGGGCACTTTGGGGAACGTCATAAATGCAAGACCCAACGAA
Organism: Eubacteriales bacterium; assembly: GCA_031553675.1. Classification (GTDB taxonomy): domain Bacteria; phylum Bacillota; class Clostridia; order Christensenellales; family CALWSW01; genus JAVBLF01. The sequence goes on from JAVBLF010000133.1 coordinate 3,717, forward strand.
ACGTTCACGATGCCAACTTCGGTAACCGGATAGCTCATGTTGTCGTATGAGCCGTGTATAGTTGCGCACATGTCAGTAATATTCATATAGCGATATATGAAACAGTACGGCGCGAGAAATGCGTGCCACAAAAGATGTTTCCGACATCAACTACAGATCGAATCAATCAGTGACACGCAAAAAAGAGCAACGCATGCGCGTCGCTCTCGTGCCAAACCTTTTTAGCCGCTCAGGTCGTTCTCGAAGCTTGCCCTATCCTGCCTGTGAATAAAACGCCTTACGGCGTACCTCCACGCTGCATGCGCGTCGATGTCCAAACTCTCCGCCTTGGGGTGTCTATTCCTCCGCCGCAACTGTCTACCGCGCCGACGCATTCCTGCCGCTCACAACTGCTTCAGATGGGCGGACAAGACGGCGAGGGAGGCGGTCAGATTCTGGTCGAAGATCAGAACGTCCTGCGGGACCTTGAGGCGGATCGACGAAAAGTTCCAGATCGCGAGCGCACCCGAGTCGGTCAGTGTGTCGCAAACATCCTGGGCGAGATCGGCATGTGTGGCGATCACGCCCAAGCGAACGCCGCCCGCATTGCAAAAGTCGTAAAGGCGGTGCGCGGAGAGAATTTCGATCTCACCGCAGCGACGACCGATGACCTTTTCGTCGAAATCAAACGCCGACACGATGCGAAAGCCGAATGCGGAAAACTCACACGTGAGGGTCAGCGCATAGCCGAGCGGGCCCATGCCGACGATGACGGCGTTGTCCGATATCCCGCGGCCAAAATAGCGCTGGAGGTCGTAAATGAGGGCGGCGGTTTGGTAGCCCACCTTGGGGCGGCCGCCGCTGCTGACCGAAGCCAGGTCTTTTCGCACCTGAACCTGGTGATAACCGAGTTCTTCAGCGATCGCTGTCGCAGAGATGGTGCTCACATGGGCGGGGAGGCTCTTCAAATAGCTCAGATAATGGGGCAAACGCTGGAGTGTGCTCTTGGGGATGAACTGCTTGCTCACGCACCACAAACCTCCTCTCGATTCGATACGCAAATATCGATTGACGCGCGTATATGTCCAAAATAGCACGCGAGACTGTCACGCGTCAATGCGGACAGTCTCGCGTTTTGCATGCGTGGAGCGATTCGCGCCGCGCATGGCGCTCTATGTTTTCATACGCGTGGGGGATCCCCGCTGCCGACGCCGACCATCATGGCGCAAACAGCCCACAGGATGATGGTCTGTGCGTTATTCCGCGCTTACCGCTTCCGGAGCGGCGGCGGGCACGTCTTCGCCGTAATAGGTCTTGAGGAAAATGGCTTTGATCTCGCTCATCAGCGGGTAGCGAGGGTTCCCGCCGGTGCACTGGTCGTCGAAAGCCTGCTCGACCATGGCGTCCAGTGTCGAAAGGAAGGCGGCTTCATCGACACCGTAGTCTTTGATGGTCTTTTTGATGCCGCACTCTTCCTTGAGGGCTTCGATTTTGGCGATGAACTTCTCGAAGATCTCATCGTTGTCGCGTCCGGTCACACCGCAGAAGCGCGCGCATTCACAGTAGCGTTCGAGGGCGTTCGGGTAGTGATACTGCGAGAAAGCCGCCATCTTTGTGGGAACGTCGCTGGCGTTGTAGCGCATGACCTCCGTGATCAACAGCGCATTCGCGACGCCGTGCGGCAGATGGTGGAAGGCGCCCAGCTTGTGCGCAAGCGAGTGGCAGATGCCGAGGAAGGCGTTGGCGAAGGCCATGCCCGCCATGGCGGACGCGTTGCCCATCATTTCGCGCGCGACGGGGTCCTCTGCGCCCTTGGTGTAGGCGGTCGGCAGGTAGTCGAAGACGTACTTCATGGCTTGGAGTCCGAGACCGTTCGTGAAACTCGTTGCGAGCACGGAGGCGTAGGACTCGAGCGCGTGCGTCAGCGCATCGATGCCGGAGGCTGCGGTCAAGCCCGGCGGCTGCGACATCATGAAGTCGGCGTCGATGATCGCCATGTTGGGCAGAAGCTCGTAGTCGGCCAGCGGGTATTTTGTGCCGGTCGTCTCATCGGTGATGACGGCGAAGGGGGTGACTTCCGAGCCCGTTCCCGAGGAGGTCGGGATGGCGATAAAGTATGCCTTTTCGCCCATTTTCGGGAAGGTGTAGACGCGTTTGCGGATGTCCATGAAGCGCATGGCCATGTCGAGGAAGTCGGCTTCGGGGTGCTCGTACATCACCCACATGATTTTCCCCGCGTCCATCGCTGAGCCGCCGCCCAACGCGATGATCACGTCCGGTTGGAAGGCCTTCATGGCTTCGGCGCCCTTCTTGGCGTTGCCGAGAGTGGGGTCGGGCCGAACGTCGTAGTAGCAGGTATGCGTGATGCCCATGCCGTCGAGCAGCTTTTCGATGGGCTTCGTGTTGCCGTTCTGGTAGAGGAACTGGTCGGTTACGATGAAGGCTTTGCGCTTGTCATAGTAGCCTTTTAGCTCGGCCAGCGCGATAGGCAGGCTCCCTTTTTTGAAATAGACCTTTTGCGGCGTGCGGAACCAGAGCATGTTCTCTCTCCTCTCGGCGACCGTCTTGATGTTGATCAGCTGCTTGACGCCAACGTTTTCGGACACCGAGTTGCCGCCCCATGAACCGCATCCGAGCGTCAACGAGGGAGCCAAGCCGAAATTGTACAGGTCGCCGATGCCGCCGTGGGAGGTGGGGGTGTTCACGAGGATGCGTCCGGTTTTCATTTTGGCGGAGAAGAGCTCCAGTTTTTCGCGTTGCAGCGCCTCGTTCAGGTAGACACAGGACGTGTGCCCATAGCCGCCATCCTTGACGAGGTGGTCGGCCTTCTCGATCGCTTCTTCAAAGCTTTTGGCGCGGTACAAGGCCAGTACCGGCGAGAGTTTTTCGTGGGCAAACGCTTCGGAAACGTCGACGCTTTCGACCTCGCCGATGAGTATCTTTGCGTTCACCGGCACGGAAATGCCCGCCATTTCGGCGATCGTGTGCGCGGATTGGCCGACGATCTTCGCGTTAAGCACGCCGTTGACGATGATGGTCGTGCGCACTTTTTCGATTTCGTCGGCGGAGAGCAGATAGCAACCACGGCGGGCGAACTCAGCGCGAACCTGGTCGTAGATGCTCTCGAGGGCGATGACGGCCTGTTCCGATGCGCAGATCATGCCGTTGTCAAACGTCTTCGAAAGAATGATCGAGCTGACCGCCTTCTGGATGTCGGCGGAGTCGTCGATGATGACGGGGGTGTTGCCCGGGCCGACGCCGATCGCCGGTTTGCCGGAGGAATACGCCGCCTTGACCATACCGGGGCCGCCCGTGGCAAGGATGACGTCGCATTCTTTCATGATGAAGTTTGTCGCTTCCAGGGTCGGTTCGTCGATCCAAAGGATGATGTCTTCCGGTGCGCCCGCGGCAACAGCGGCATCGAGGACGATCTTCGCGGCGTCGCAGGTCGATTGCTTGGCGCGCGGATGCGGGCTGATGATGATGCCGTTGCGTGTTTTGAGCGCCAGCAGGCATTTGAAGATCGCGGTGGACGTGGGGTTCGTCGTCGGGATGACGGCTGCCAAGATGCCGAGCGGTTCCGCGATTTTCGTGATGCCGAGAGATTTATCTTCTTCGATTACGCCACAGGTCTTGGTGTTTTTGAAGGCGTTGTACATGTATTCCGAGGCGTAGTGGTTCTTGATGACCTTGTCTTCAACGATGCCCATGCCCGTCTCGGCGACGGCCTGCTTGGCCAGCGGAATCCTTTGCCGGTTGGCGGCCATCGCGGCCTCGTAGAAAATCCGATCGACCTGTTCTTGCGTAAAAGATGCATACGTTTCTTGTGCTTTGCGGAGCCTGACAATCGCATCCGCAAGCTTTTCCAAACTGTCGATTCTCACGTAACCTTTCGCTGTCTCCATGACGCATCCTCGCTTTCTTAGCCGTGCCTCGTGTCATGCGGCGCACAAGTCGTTTGTGCGCTGCGATTACGACAAGCGTAGCAGCGAAGAACCGAGCTGCCAATGACGAAATATGACTATCGATATGTCAAACGCCATATGGGCGTGGGACAAGAAGTTCGGAAGCGTGAAAAAAGAGGTGTTTTTGTCGCGAATCGTGGGCCTCTCCCGAAGCGCACCCAAAAGCTTCGGCCGGACAAGCAAGACGCCGCGTGCGATCGGTCGATCCTACGCGGCGCTTGTGAAGCGGGCGCGCTTCGGCACAACGGCATTCGATGCCCGTTCGAAAACGCTCGCTGCGTTTCTCCCCAACCGAATGAAACGCGCATTTATATCGATACCGAGATATCAATACGGGGCTTGGTGGGGTGGAGCGTCGTCATGCACCGACTCCTGCAAGCACTGCGCGATGCACTTGAACAGCGCGTTGACGTAGCGCTTGTCCAGCGCGCTCAGTTCGTGGTTTCGCCGGTAGATGAGCACGTAGCGCTCGACAAGCGAACTCTGCGCCGCCGCGCAGGGGCGTAGGACGAGGCCGTTGCGCTCCAACATGTTTTTCGGAAAGAGTGACGTCCAGGCAAAGCTCGTTGGGATGCCGATCAGCAAATCAATTAAGACGGCGCGATTGTAGATCGAGATCTGTTTTTCGCGGTTCGCGGGCTTCGCGTCGGCGTTTTGGCCGTCGAACGCCGTTTCGTCGCCATAAACGAGTTCGAGAAAGGGAGTGAGATCGCTCAACGATATCGATTCTTTTTGCGCCAATGGGTGGCTGGCCGCGAAGAGCACTTGCTTTCGAACCTCGGATAACTGTTCGAATGCGAGTTCTCTCTCTTGCAGGAGGCGGACGATCGCATTTTCATCGCTCCTCGCGTATCGAATGACCGCGAGGCTGTGCCGCTGATCCTGCACGTTTTCGATGGCGTGCAAGGCGTTGGTTTCCTGGAAGTCGAGCGCGATGGGCGCTTCGAAGTCCAGTGAGGATGCGAACTGCGCGAAGGCATACGACACCCAGTACGCGTGCGGCACGGACACGCCGTAAACCTGCGTGCCGGATGCGTTCTTGCGCCCCAGCTCCTCGATGGCTTCGATCTTCGTGAGGATCTCCTTTGCGTGGAGGAAGACCTCTTTGCCCGCGCGCGTCAGGGTCGTCCCCTTCGCGGTGCGGTGAAAGATGTCGAAGCCCAGGCTTTCTTCGAGCTCCCGAATGCTGCGGCTCAGGTTGGGCTGTCCCATGTACAGGTTGTCAGCGGCGGTCGAAATGGAATGTGTTTTTTCGATTTCGACAAGGTAGCGAAGTTGCTGCAAGTTCATAAAATCCACCAGTTTGCCTCGAGCAGTGGCCTTGGCTTTGCAAAGGATGGAAGCTGCATACGAATCCCTGTATGGAAGAAACGTGAAAGCGCGGGGTACTTTTCGGTCGCCTTGTCCCTTTATGTTACACAATTGCCGTTCGCTTGGGTAGCCATATTTTGCAAATATCTTTGAATGTGCAAACGCGGCCCTCTGGTTTCCGCTGGCAGCGATGGGCAAAGCCTCCCAAAATCGGATCAAAAAAGGCATTGATCGCGAACGTTTTTTCGTGTAAAATGAGAACATAATTGCGCGAACGTGATTTCGCGAGAAAGGATGTTCACCTATGCGCCGCGTGATCTTGCATAGCGACCTCAACAACTTCTACGCCTCGGTCGAATGCCTCCACCGCCCCGAGTTGCGCGATCTACCGGTCGTCGTCGGCGGCAACATCGAGGCGCGGCACGGCATCGTGCTCGCCAAAAACGAACGCGCCAAAGCCTGCGGCATCAAGACGGGCGAAGTGATCTGGCAGGCCAAGCTCAAATGCCCGCCGCTCGTGTCGGTGCCGCCCAATTTCCCGCTGTATTTGCGCTATTCCCAGCGCATGCGCGAGATCTATGCCGACTACAGCGACCAGATCGAACCCTTTGGTCTCGACGAATCGTGGGTGCGCCCGTAAGTCCCTCCAATGGGGACGCGGGATGGAAAGGAATGTGCTGATAGCAAGGCACTGGACGAGGTACGAATTGTCCATCATCGACCGGCTTAACCAAGAGGAGAAATCCGAAGGCGACAACAGCATGCCGGTAAAGGCATAAGTCTGCCAAGCATCGGGCAGCGACTGCATGTTGAGATGAAAACCGCGTACGAGGATAAAGGCTAAACTGCTTGAACGACAGCCAGAGGGGTTCTATCGCCAACCGCAACGCAGGATGCTTACACGCGTTGCGCGCGCAAAGGTGGATCATGAAACCACGTGATGGCCCACACGTACCCTTGCGCGACCGGCCGCAACCAGCGGAAAATGGCGAACGTCGTATCCGAAAACGCGGGAGCTACGAGAGTCTAGCAAAACCACCTCATTGGTGGCGAAATAAACCGTAAGCAGTTCGACTGTGATGGCTTGTACGTCATCGGTATGGCTGCTGCGCGGTTTTGCTAGAAACTCGATGTCCTTTTTATCCTAAACGGGGATTGCCTCCATTGGGGCGCACACCGTGCTATGGGCATAGGCTCTGAAAACCCAATGTGGCAACGGAGTTCCGGTAGTAGTCCGAGTCCGGGAAATCCGGACACATGGCGAAGCGGAACAGTTCACATGCAATACGACATGAGGAAGGATGCGTGAGGCATTGCGAAGTCCAAATGAAGTATTGAACAGCTTGCGAAGCAAATCGAAAGAAACAGGGTATCGGTATCAACGGTTGTACAGAAATTTGTATAACCCCAACTTTTACCTGCTTGCGTATCAAAACATCTACAACAATGGCGGAAGCATGACCAAGGGGGTCGACGGCCAAACGCTGGACGGCATGGGGATGGAGCGAATCAACCGAATCATCCCGGAATTGCGGGACTCCAGCTACCAACCCAGTCCGATCAGGCGGCAGCACATCCCCAAGGCCAACGGCCAAACAAGGCCGCGCGGCCTAGCCTCGGCGGACGACATGCTCGTTCAGGAAGTCGTGCGTTTGCTGCTCGAAGCGATTTACGAGCCGCAGTTTTCGAACTGCTCCCATGGTTTCCGGCCGGGTCGGAGTTGCCACACGGCACTCACCCAAGTCCAGCGGACATACACGGGCGTCAAATGGTTCGTGGAAGGCGGCCTCAACGCTTGCTTGGACACGATCGACCCGCATATTTGGGTCGGCATCCTGCGCAAAAGAATCCAGGACGAAGCGTTTCTCGGCCTCATTTGGAAGTTCCTCCGCGCCGGATACCTGGACAACTGGGTTTGCCACCCGATCCACGCCGGCGCCGCCCAAGGCTCCATTCTCAGCCCCATCCTTGTGAATGTCTACCTGAACGAGCTCGATTGCTTCATGGCGGACTACAAGGAGCGGTTTGACAAGGGAGGCCAGCGGTCGGATCCCGCGGCGGTCCGATGCTATGAAAGCGACCGACGCATCGCGTACTGCCGCTATGCGGGTGACTTCCTCATCGGCGTCATCGGAAGCAAAGCGGAGGCCGAAGCCGTCCGAGACGAAGTCCGCGTCTTCTTGGCAGAGCGCCTGAAGCTGGCGCTTTCCACGGAAACAATGCGGCTCACGCATGCTTCGAAACAAACGCGCTTTCTGGGCTACGATGTCACCACGTCGCAGCCCGGGCGTGCATTCGTTTCGCGCAACGGCACACGGCCTCGGCGAACGCGCGGCATCGTCAAGCTCTACGTTCCCAAAGAAACGTGGGTCCATGATCTGCTGGAAAAGGGCGTGCTCCGGATCCAAAAAGACGAACGCGGTCGCGCGCGCTGGATGCCCGTCGCCCGCACGAGCTTCGTCAACCGAACGCCCGTGGAGATCGTTCGGAGCTTCCATGCCGAGATTCGCGGCCTCTACCATGACTACGCCCTGGCGCGCAACATTTCGGTTTTGTCGAAGTACCGCTATGTCATGGAGTACAGCATGTACAAGACCTTCGCCCGCAAGTACCGTTGCACCATGGTCCAAGCCAAACGGCGCTTCTTCCGGAACGGCGTGTTCTCCGTCCCTTGTGCCACGCCGTCCGGCCAGGAAAGGCAAATCGCCTTTTGCCGCGACGGATTCCGCCAAAAGCCACCGATACGCGACGGGCAGCCCGACTGCCCACACCCGTAAGCCCGTAAGCAAGTACGACTTCAACGGAGTTGGCCGTTCCCATCCGCAAAAAGCGCCGGTAAACGCCCCGACTCCGCCCGAACTGTTTCGATTTGCTGTTTCGATTTGTGTTTCGATTTGATCCACAGCTGATATGTGAATGGAGAGCCGTATACATCGAGAGGTGTACGTACGGTTCGGGGGCGAGTCTTCGGAAACCTGCCGTGGCAACGCGGCAAGGCGCCGGGGTCTTAGCCCACTTAGATGTGACAAAGAGCGCGCGCATTCGGGGCGACGGCCCGTCGATCGCCGACGAGATCCGCCGCCGTACACGCGACGAATTGGGTGTGACGGCTTCGGTGGGCGTCAGCTTTAACAAGATTTTCGCCAAGCTCGGCAGCGACATGAAAAAACCCGACGCGACGACCGTCATCACCGAGGAGAATTTCCGCGACAAGGTCTGGCCCCTTCCCGTGCAAGATCTGCTCTACGTCGGCCCGGCCACCACACGCAAACTGCACCGCATCGGCGTGACGACGATCGGCGGCCTGGCCCGCCTCGATCCCGCTTTTCTTCGCGCGCGCTTCGGCAAGTGGGGCGAAGTGCTCCACACTTTCGCCAACGGCTACGACCAATCGCCGGTGGCCCAAACGGGTGACGAGCGGGTCGTCAAAGGGGTCGGCAATTCATCGACCGCCCCGCGCGATCTCGAAACCCTCGCCGATGTACGGCGGCTGATGTTCGTGCTCTGCGAAAGCGTGGCCGAGCGCCTGCGCGAACACGGCCTGAAAGGGAAAACCGTCCAGATCTCTGTGCGCGACAAATTCCTCGTGCGCTTCGAGCGCCAAGGCAAACTCAGTCGGGCGACCTACCTCTCCAAAGACCTGCACGACATGGCGATGGCACTTTTTGCCGAACATTACGACCTCGACGCCCAGCCGCCCTTGCGAAGCATCGGCATTCGCGCGACCGACCTCGTTCCGGCGAACACCTGCTGCCAGCTCTCCCTCTTTGAAGACGAGGTGCTGCACCAAAAACGCGACCGCCTCGAAGAAGCGGTGATCGATTTGCGGCGCCGCTTTGGCCACGAGGCGATCGGGCGTGCCGTGCTGCTCGGCGACCGGATCGGTCAGATCAACCCCAAAGACGACCACGTCATCCACCCCGTCGGATTTTTTCGGGAAGGGCCGGTGTTGTTCCCGCACCATTCCAATGCTGCGGCCTTTTGATGCGCGTATGAACCCGTATGCGCGGCGGCGAAACCTCCGCCGTGTGCATACGGGTTCATTCATGGGAATCGGCGAGCCTGAGCGACACCTTGACCCCATTGTCGGTGTTCTCCATTTCCAATTCGCAAAGGGGGTATTTTTCCATGATCCTTTTCACGTTGACGAGACCGGTGCCTTGATGCCCTTTTTTGCTCGTAAAACCGAGCGTAAATGCCTTGGTAAGCTCCATTGGCCTGCAAGAACTGTTCGTGATGACGATCGATTTGTTTTCCGTTTCGTTTTCTTGCCCAATCGTAAAAGTCACTCTCTTTTGCCTCGATTCGGCGGCGGCTTCAATGGCGTTGTCAAGCAAGCATGCAACGACGCGGCAAATGTCGATGTCTTCGATGGGGAGTTGCGAAAGTGGACACCCCAGGGAAACGCTCATGCCGACTTTCAACCGTTCGGCCTGTTCATGTTTGTTGAGCAGCAGAGAGATCAAAGCCGGATGCTCGACAGCGCGGCGGCTCAGATCGAGCAAATCCCCTGCCCTTGTCGTGATTTCGACGAGGGATTCATGATATTGCTTGCACGCCTCCAAATCCCCAAGCTCAAAGTAGCCGTTATACGTATGCAGGATGTTGTAGAAATCGTGCTTAATGGCAGTAAACTGATTCAGGCTATTCAGCAGCGATTCCATCTGCTTTTCTTTCTCGCGAATTTTCGCCTGTGCATAGCGGTTGCTGTTCAAAGAAATGGAGAACGCTGAAAAGAGAACGAGCATGCACAAACTCAGAAAGCTTCCTGTTACCGTTTTGGGAACGAAGATCATGATACATGCCGCGCATATATAAATGAAGAAGAGCTGGAAAAAGGGAAACGCAATGCTTCCTTTCGCCGTGTTCTCCCCCATACCCTTGATGATCAGAAATTCCGGTTTCACTTCCAGTATGTGATACATGCCGATATAAAAAGCGTTCGAAACGATAAAGTTTATGAGATACATACCCAAGTAAAGACCGTAATCGATGTGGCTGGGATCCTGCGCAAAAAAGAGAGCCCCCACCAACCGTGTCACGCCGGTGACTGTCTGAAAATACAGGTATGTGTAAACGTCTATCTCAAAGGCGTGCAAAGGTTTGAATTTCAGTGACATGACGAAATAGACCCACAAGATGACCGTGATCAGAACGCCCGGCATCGACACCACAAAGGGCATGAACCTTAGTGCCACAGCTGTGTTTGCCAACACAAGCCGGTAAAAGTCGCCCACAAACGCGAGACTGCCCAGGATCAGGGTGAAGAAGATTTTCGTGTACCTCTGCAACTGCACCTCGCTCATCCGCAAATGCAAGTCAAATTTGACGTACATCAGAATGAGTTGATACAGAAACGCAACGCACACAACCAAGTTGCGCATCGCCACTGCGTTCGGAGAAGCCGTCAAGATTTCCATTTCCGCATCCTCATCCACATCCACATCCTTGGGAGCCTGCCGCATCCTCTTTGCATCTCTCGTGGCGCTCCACAGCGAACCCCTCGCTGTCTCGAGAGAAAATTCTTTACCGAAGCGCGGAAAAACCGCGCCAGAAACCGAGAAATGCCGCCTTTCGACTCCAAGTATTACTTCGCATTTCGAAGCTGGACATAAGCGGATACTTCTTGATCTCGACACTCAATTTGAAAGGAACAGTTCCCGTATTTGCGCAGAATGTCGCGCACCTTCAAGATGCGTGTGTCATTGCTCTCACGCGCCAATGCGGGGGCATTTTCGAACGCGGCGGGGGTGCTGTTCGTCACGATGATCAGCTTTGCGTCGTGGTCCTTGTTTTCAACCGTCAGATACGCTTTCCGTTGTACGGAACAGCTTGCCGCTTCGATGGCATTGTCCAGCAGATACATCATGATTCGGGTAATGTCCGCATTGTCGATATAGAGATCCTCCAAACAGCATTGCGCAGAAATGAGCAGTTTGACGCCCAATTGCTCGGCGCACTCGATCTTACTGATGAGCAGAGAAACAAACGTCGGATTCTCGTGAATCTTCTGCGACAACTCCGCAATGTTTCCGGTGTGGGAAGTTGCCAGAATCAGCGAAGCATGGTAGCGTTCAAGTTTCTCATATTCCTTTAACTCCAAATAGCCACTGTAGGTTTGGAGTATGTTGTTGAAGTCATGTTTGACTCCGCGCAATTCCTCCATGCCTCGGAAAAGCGCCCCAATATGCGCATCCCGATTGCCGACAACTTGTTTGTTATAAACGACGATATCCATGCAAATGCTGATCACGGCGTACAGAAGTGAAGCCAGTATCACAATGACGTTCGCCGCAATTTGTTCAGCAACAATGCTTGGGACAATCACGTTGATGGCGAAAATATAGAGAGCTTCCAAAAAATAGATTATCAGTTCTTTTCGTTTGTTGAAAAACATGTTGTCTGAAAACTTGAGACTTGCCTGTGTTTTGTCGAGAATATGGAGTATGAGTTTATAAAAGACGAAAAACGTCATCAACGTCGAAGCTTGCTGGACGGCGTCCATCAGATAATTATATCGTGGACCTGGATCGATATAGAATATGATGTGAAGCAGCCTGCCCATCGTAACTTTCATCGCCCAAAATATAAGCATGTAGCTCATAAGCTTGACGGAACGTTCGTTCGAAAGCCGGAATATCCGAAGAGCGCTGTAGTAATAGACCATCGCCGCGAGAGGATTTACGTTGACGACGATGAGGTATAAAAAAGGGCTGAATGACAGCTTGCCGCCCAGAAAATATACGCCATATACAAACATCGTCTGTAAAAGCGTACCGTTAATAAACGTAAAAAGCAGTCTTTGGTTTTTACTCGACTTGACTTTGAAAACAGCCATGATGACATTGGATATCATAAACATTGTCGTAAACGTTTCTATAAACGTTACGGCAGCGAGAACGATCTGCATTTGAACCGAATACGCAAATTCGAAGGACAGCAAGTGCAATCGTATCACCTCTTATGATCTCAAGCGTCTTTTGTGAGTTCATCGATAGCCGCTAGCAAACGGCTCAATTCAAAAGGCTTCTTCAAGAGATAACTAAAACTCTCTTCGCTGACCACTTCTCCGGTAATTGTCCCGGACATTGCAACAATGGGAACGGTCATGGCTGTCGAAAGCCCGCTTTTTCGGATCCGCTCCGTCATCTCGTATCCGTCCATCACCGGCATCTGCAAATCGCAGAAAATGACGTGGTACTTTTCCGGATTTTGCAAGTACATTTGCAGGCCGATTTCCCCATTTTCGGCTATTTCACAACCAATCCCATTTCTTTGAAAAAATATCGACATGATATCCGACGCATAGTAATTGTCTTCTGCAACCAGACACATAAGCCCCTTTTTTGCGAGCAATTCATCCATATATCCACATCCCGTTGAAATCGCGGTACACTTGCGCCGTCAAGGTATCAAAATTGGGTTCTCTTGGCTGGGATTGCAATCGTTTCATTATATCGCGTATACGAAATTCACACAACCTTATTCGACAAATTTTGCAAACCGAATATGAGCAAAATTGGTGGCAGCGTACGCGAAGAGACTCCTGGAATCACCAGAAGTCTCTTCGCCCTGGTGTTGGGCAGCCGATCACACACCACTCGTCCGCAAAAAGCGGTCGTCCGAGCCAATCCGCTCGATCGCCATGCTCACGAAAGCGATCCGCGAAGGAATCGTGGAGATATCCATGCGTTCGTTCGCAGTGTGGCAGTCGAATGTGACGGGCGTGAGACCGTCGAGCGTCGGAGCGATTTGCGCCGTCGAAGCCGAATCCGCGCCGCCATAGTTGTAGGATTCATGCATGGGCACGCCCAATTCGTCGCCCTGCGATCGGTCGGCCTCAGATCCGTGCAGTAGACATATGCGCGCTTGCCGTCGCGGTAGACGAGCTCGGCCGTGCTCTGTTGGTCGACCCCCTCGGGGGAAAGCTGCGCGCTTGTGTGATCTCGAGGATGTCCTCGCCGAAGCAGATCGACGCGAATGTCAGCGGGTAGACGCCGATGTCCAGGAGCGCGCCGCCACCCAATTCCGGTTTTTGCAGGCGTTCCAGGTGGGCGACGGGATAGCCCAGATTGGTCGACAGCGAATGGATCCGACCCAGCCACCCACTGCTCACGACCTCGGCGATCGTCTTCGCCATCGGCATGTAGACGAGCTCGACGTTCGGGTCGGCGAGCATCGCCTCGTAGGAGCCATAACAGGTATCGAAGCCAAATTCCTGCGCAAAGGCTTGTGCGCGTTCGCCGTCGCGCGCCGCCACGGCGTAGCAATGGACCGAAGCCATTTGGCGCATCGTGTTGGCGATCACGCGGGCAAAGCGTCCCGCCCCCATCAATCCGATTTTCACGTGTTTTCCCCCTGTCATTCGTTTGCGAGCAGCGGCGTCACGACAGGACTGTGCGTCCGCACACTTTGGGCAAGCGCCGTTCGAAATGCGCAAACGCGATCTCGATGTCTTCTTCCGCTTCCTGCGAGGTCATGCTGCCAACGGTCACCATGTCGCAGTTGCGCAGCGTGCCGTAAGCGAAGTTCAAGCCGATGAAAGGTCGCATCGTCGCGATGATCACGCTCGACTCGCCAAATTCCAGCATGGCGATGGCAAAATATCGCCGGTCAGCTTGTTTTTCAACGTGGGATATCCGACGATCAGGCTGGAAAGCGCCGCTGCCAGGCCACCCAGGAAGAGCGCCGCGATGAACGGCACCCCCAGGTAAATGTTCATGCAGGCGGCGAGAGAACCATAGCCAGTGCCATCGCTTGTGTGACCCACTTTTTCATCTTTGTTCCTCCTCAAAACATCTGCGGGGATAGGAAAATCCCAGAAAGCGCAAAATGGCAAAACTCGACATTCTATTCCGTTTCGTTTCTGTGCATGAATTGTTTCATCTCCGATGGCCACGCTTTTGCGATGCTGAAAAATCCCTTGCGCATTCTCACGTGTATGTCTATACTATGAGTCATCATCAGCTTCTGAAAAACATTTGGGGACATCGTTCACCACGAAGGAGGACATTTATGTTTGCGGTTGCCGAAAAAAAAGTGCGCCTTACGCTATGCGAGGACCCCATCCGACTTGATCAATCGCTCGTCCCTGCCACGACGGGCGCAGATTATCTCGATCGAATTGAACGGCTGCTGCACATGGCCGCCGAGAAGCAGTTCACCCATGTCCTGGTCTACGGCGATCGAGAGCACTTCGCCAACCTTTGCTACCTGACCGGCTTGGATCCGCGCTTTGAAGAGGCTTTGCTGGTACTCCGCCAAGGCCAAAAGCCCGCCCTCCTTTTGGGCAACGAATGCATGGATTATTCGGTTGCCATTCCGTTCGACATCGAACGCATTTCTTACCAAAACTTCAGTCTGCTCGGCCAGCCGCGCGACAAGAGCCGCCATTTGGACGCGATCTTGCGCGATCTCGGCATCGACGCGCAGTCCCGCTTGGCGCTGATCGGCTGGAAAACCTACCCGCAGTCCGATTTTGCCTTTTCGGAAAGCCCGATCGATCTTCCCTGCTACATCGTCGATACGCTTTGCACTTTGACCGACCGTAAACACATGGCGAATGCGACCGATCTCATGCTCGACTGTGAGTACGGCATGCGCTGCACCTTGTCGGCCAAGGAGATCGTACAGTTTGAGGCGATGGGCACCAAAGCGTCCCGCAAAGTCTATGACGCCATCAAAAACTTGCGTACGGGCCTGACGGAAATCGAAGCCTCCGCCCTACTCTGCATGGACGGCGAACCGACTTCCATGCATCCCAACGTGAATTTCAAGCAGAATTGCGGCCTGGCGAGTCCAGACTATACCACCAGGCTGGAGCTCGGGGACAACGTCGGCATCGGCTTCGGCTACCGGGGCAGCCTCGTGCACAAACAAGGGATCTACATCCACAACATGGATGAGATGCCCGCCGAGAAGCGCGAACTCCTCGATGGCTTCATGAAGCCCTACTTTGCCGCGATGGCCGCATGGTACGAAAGCTTGGCGATCGGCACGTCGTTTGCAACGGTATACGATGCCGTCGACAAAACGGCGGGCCTCGAAGCGCTTGGAATCGGGCTCAACCCCGGCCATCTCATCCATCTGGACGAATGGACGCATTCACCGATCGTCAAAGATTCGCCGGTCAACCTTCGTTCCGGTATGGCCATTCAGTGCGATTTTACCGCGACCCATCGTTCCCCCTACGCCTCGATTCACGCCGAGGATGGACTGGTGATCGCCGATGCCGCGCTCCAGGAAGAGATCAAAGCGCTCTCTCCGGCTGCCTACGAGCGCATGATAGCGCGTCGCACCTTCGTCCGCGACGTATTGAACATCGCTCTCGCCGACGAAGTGCTGCCTCTTTCGGATACATGCGGCGTCTTTTTCCCTTACATGGCGGACGTAAGCGTCCTGTTCTGCAAGGCGTGAACGGTTAACGCAGCCACCGTAGCGTAACGCACTTGTTTTTGCGTGGAGTTTCGTCAGATACAAACACCGACGACATCGAATCGAAGTAGGATTGCAAAAGGCGCTGGCCAGTTGGCCGGCGCCTTTTCTCGATACGCGCCGTATCAAAACGCGAAATTTGCATACAATGGTCGGGACTTGCAACATCAAACGCGCCCTCCGATTCGTCCAGAAATTCCATCGGCTGCGAAACTTGCACTGGACAAGGAGGGCTGTGCATGATAAAATACAATCAGTAACAGTTATCGCTATCTGTACACTTGCAAGTTTCCGAAGACGATAAGGAGATTTCCATGAGCAAAATTGTATTGATTGGAGCCAACCACGCCGGCACGGCGGCGGCCAATACCATCCTCGACAATTACCCCGGTCATGAAGTGGTCATTTTTGATCGCAACTCCAACATCAGCTATCTCGGCTGCGGAACGGCACTGTGGATCGGTCGGCAGATCAGCGAACCGAGTGGCCTTTTCTACGCATCCAAAGAGGTGTTTGAGAAAAAGGGCGCAACCGTACACATGGAAACCGAAGTCGAGCGCATCGATTACGCCCAAAAGACCGTGTACGCCAAGACGAAAGACGGCCGCGCGATCGAAGAGCGCTATGACAAGCTCATCCTGGCGACGGGTTCGATCCCGATCACGCCGCCCATTCCCGGCGTCGAGCTCGAGAATGTACAACACGTGAAACTGTTCCAGGATGCCCAAAAAGCCAACGCCGTTCTCGACGATCCCGCGGTGAAAAACGTAGCGGTGATCGGCGCGGGCTACATCGGTGTCGAGCTGGCCGAGGCCGTGCAGCGGCGCGGCAAACAGGCCTTGCTCTTCGAAGCCGAGGACACTTGTCTCGCGACCTACTACGATCCCTGGTTCACCCACGACATGGACGAGGTTCTGAAAAAGGGCGGCGTGGCGCTGCACTACGGACAGATGGCCAAAGAGATCCTGGGCAAAGACGGCAAGGTATCCGCGGTCGTCACCGACAAAGGCGAATACGCTGCGGATCTGGTCGTGCTTGCGATCGGCTTCCGTCCGAACAATGCGCTGGTCAAAGATGCACTCGAACTCTTCCCGAACGGCGCGATCAAAGTCGATCGCAACCAGCGGAGCAGTCTGCCCGACGTCTACGCGATTGGCGACTGCGCGACCGTCTACAACAACGCGACGCAAGATCGCGCCTACATCGCGCTGGCGACCAACGCCGTGCGGAGTGGCGTCGTCGCGGGGCACAACGCCTGTGGCACGCCTTTAGAATCGATCGGCGTACAGGGCTCGAACGGCATCTCGATTTTCGGCTACCACATGGTTTCGACGGGCCTCAACCTCCGCGCGGCGGAGAAGTTCGGCTTCACGCCCGCCTACACCGAGTTTGAAGATCTCCAGCGCCCGGCCTTCTTTACGACAGACAATGACAAGGTCAAGATCCGCATCGTGTACGACGAAAAGACGCGGCGCGTGCTCGGCGCGCAGATCGCCTCCTACGAAAACATCTCGATGGCGATCCACATGTTCTCGCTCGCGATCGAGGAAGGCGTGACGATCGACAAGCTCAAGCTGCTCGACATTTTCTTCCTCCCCCACTTCAACCAGCCCTACAACTACATCACGATGGCGGCGCTGTCGGCAAAGTAGTGGAGTCCTGAAAGATAGGCACGAAGAACCCTTCTGCAAATCGGCTGCCGTCATGTGCCCACACGTGTGCGGTGGCAAATCGCTAAAAGTGCCGCAGGAAAGTGCAGACCCTGATTCGATGCATGGATCAGGGTCTGCACTTGTCTGCGGCACTCTTGAGCGCGGGCAGCTTCAAGATGCGCCACAGGCACAGGACACAATCCTTTTGCAATCCATGGGCAAGCAAAAAAAACCGTTATAGTTATTTAATTTACAAATCGAACACATTGGTATATAATTGGAACATGGCATACAGTACAGACTATAAGAAATGTGCGGTGGAATATAAGCGTAATCACCATACGTTTGAAGAAACAAAAGAGATATTCGGCATGGCCAAAAGCACATTTTATGAGTGGGAAAAGGAATATGACGCAGGTTTTCCGGACAAGCCTAAACG
>JAVBLF010000124.1:0-12328 GCA_031553675.1 Eubacteriales bacterium
ACCTCGGTTGGCGACCATCACCTTCGTGATCGGCCGCCCATGCAAGTGCGCCATATCTTTCACCTCAAATGTTTCGTTCTCCTTCGCCCAGATGACGGGCAAACTGAAAAGCGGCGGTACGCGCCGCCCCATCGTTTCGTATGGTCATGCATGCATTGTATCACATTGGCGCGTTTTCATCATCCGTTTTGCAATATTTCTCTTTGAATTCTGCATTTTCAGCGAGACAATCCGCTATGATTGTGAAAATATAAGCATGCGCACCGCAATCTTCATTCCATTTTGCAGGAAATCGCATATCCTTCGTCATTTTCGCATTTCTTCCCACAAAGAAAAAAGGCGGATGTCCTCCGCCTTTCGAAACACTGGTTCACTTCACCGCCAGATACTTTGCGACCGATCGCTGTACGAGCTTGAGCGTGCGGTCGATGATGCTGATGTTCGATTCGAGTATTTTGTTGATCTCGCTGTCGGCGAGGGCGATCGCCTCGTCGTACTGCTGAAAGCGCGGCGCGATGACCCCTTCTTCGATGACGCGGCTGAGCAGTTTGTTGTCGATGATGCCGGCCTCGATCTCGTCGCGGAGGATGGCTTCGACCTCTTTGGAATTCGTCACGTCCTTGAGCACCGACGTCCCCTGGGAATAGCGGAAGATATCCATCTGGATCTCAGGGTCGTAGGTCAAGAGCTTGAGAAATTCCCAAGCGAGTTTTTCGTGGTGAGTCTGGCTGCTGATGCCCATGAGGAGGGCGTCCACCTGGGAGGCGTTGCTGCCCCTTTCACCGGCGGGCAGCGTGATGCAGTCCCAGAGGAAGTTGCTGTACTTTTTGATCTTGTATGGGTAGGTCTTGTAGGTGCGGAATTCGGCGAAGGTGAGCGGCATAAAAGCGATGCGGCCGTCGTCGAAGTCGGTTTGCGTGACTTTGTGCCCGTGGTTGAGATCGTAGATCTTCTTGCAAAAGCTGATCGCCTCGACGACGCGTTCGTCCGTGAAGTACGCCTCGGTGCCATCTGCATTGAATGGGCTGAATCCGTTCGTCGCGAGCACGTCGCGCCAACCGTAGTTGTAGGTGCCGTATTGGTTGGAGGTCCCGCTTTCGCCGTCGTCGTCTTTTGTGATGCGCTTGCAGATTTCGTACAGGTCGCTCCAGGTCCAGTCTTCCGACGGCACGCGGATGCCGTTTCGCAGCAGGAGCGTGCGGTTGACGAACATGAGCGTCGGCACGATCTCGTAGGGCAGCGCGTATTGCCCGCCGCCGTATTGGCCGACCGCGAGGCCCGACTTAAAAAAAGCCTCCCGATCGAAACCCGGGTCGGCCTCGATCAACACGTCGAGGTTTTTCACAACCCCCAGCGAAGAAAAGCGGTAGAAATCGCTCGAAAGTACCATGAACACGTCGGGCGGATCGCCGCGCATGAGTTTGCGCGAAAACCACTCGGCGTAATCCTCCTTTAAAACGCCGCTGTCGTAGCGGATCGTGACGTGGGGATGCCGCGATTCGAAACGCGCGATCGCCTTGTCGATGATCACGTAGCTGTTGGCGTTGGCGACGCCCCAGTTGCTGCCCGCAAACATGCCAAATTCCAGTTCGACGCGATGCGGCTGCAAGCAAAGCGCGGGCATAAAAACCGAAAGCGCGACCAGCAATGCCGTGCCCAATAGGATCGATGTTTTTCGCCGCTTGCGCATAGAAATCTCCGTTCACCCATATCCCGCGAAAGCGAAACTGCGATCGACCGAATGGGATTCCCAAGGGGTTTGCCCCTTGGGTTGGGGGCTTGGGGGACCAAGTCCCCCAACGTTCTCTAGCCCTCGAATTGCGGCTGCGACTGGATGGCCCAGATCGCGAGCTGGGTGCGGTCGCGGAGGCCGAGCTTGTTCAGGATGGCGCTGAGGTAGTTGCGCACGGTGCCTTCGGACAGACAGAGGGTGTCGGCGATCTCCTTGTTGGCCGCGCCGCAGGCCACCTGTTCGATGATCTTGTGCTCGGTCTTCGTCAGTTTTTCGACGCCCTGGCTCTGCACGCGTACGGAAAAATCTTTCTTGGCGATCTGCGAAAAGAGGCGCACGACCTTGATTGCGATGTCGGGGTTGATCATGGCGCCGCCCGAGTGGACGGTGCGGATGGCGGCGACAAGCTCGTCCATCGACACGCCCTTGAGAAGGTAGCCGCTCGCGCCGTATTTGAGCGCGCTGTACACGTATTCGTCGTCGTCAAAGGTCGTCAGCACGATGATCTTGATGTCGGGGTCGGACTCCTTGACGATCTGCGTGCACTGCACGCCGTCCATCTTGGGCATGCGGATGTCCATCAAAATGACGTCCGGCCGGTTTTGCCGGACGCTCCTGACGACCTCCTGGCCGTCGGGACCGACGTCGGTGACCTCGATGCCTTCGCGGCTGTCGAGTACGACGCGCAAACTCTCGCGGATCAGCGATTGGTCGTCGGCGATGAGCACTTTGATCATGGCTGCGTCCTCCATCGGATGGGAATTTTGCCGTGTACCCGAAAGCCGTTCCGGCCGTCGAAATCGACGGTGCCGCCCAGCATTTCGATGCGCTCGCGAATGTGTCGGATGCCGAAACCACCCTCGATCGACGCGCAACCGACGCCGTTGTCCTGGATCAAAAGGTCGAGGTCGGGGCCGTCCTTTTGCAGCACGACCCGGATTTCGGATGCCTTGCCGTGGCGGATGGCGTTGGTCAGGCTCTCCTGCACGACGCGGTAGAGGGCCGTCTCCTCGTCTTCGCCAAAGCGCAGCGCGCCGACCCGATTCACGAGTTCGATCTGGGCGTCGCTGATGGCCGACATGTCGCCGATCATGCGCCGGAGCGCGTGTTCGAGCGCCAGCGGTTCGACGGCGTCGGTGCGCAGCTTGCTGACCGAGCGCCGGACGTCGAGTATGCCCGCCCGCGTCACGCGCGCGATCAGGTCGAGCTGTTTGCGGGCTTTTTCGGGCGAGTCGCCGATCATCGTGATGCAGGCGTCGATACCGGCGGAGATGCCGGTCAGCGTATGGCCGAGGCTGTCGTGGATCTCGCGGGCGAGGCGGTTTCGTTCGCGCGTCTCGACCATCTTTTCCGTCATGGCGGCGTAATCGCGCAGCTGGGCGTTGGCGCCTTCGAGGTCGCGGTTGGCTTCCGAAAGCTTTTGGTAGAGCACGCTCACTTCGTCGATGCGCCCCTGCTGGCGGTAGATCACGGCGATGCAGTAGACGATGAAGAGTATGATGTTGAGCGAGATCATCAGGTTGTAGATCCCGAAGAGGTAGGGCTGGATGCCCGCGCTGTACGACGCGATGTAGTCACGGATCGAATACAGGGGATAGCTGATCGACAAAAGCTCGTAGTCGGCGATCAAAAAGCTCCCAACCGCCAGCATCATCAGCGCGTACCGCACGCGAACCTCTTTCGTATAGGCGACGACATTCGCGAACACGAAAAGCAAAAGGCCGTTGTAGTTAAAATTCAGCGTAATGACGATCGCGATGCTGAGAAGAAAATCCGCGACAAACGAGGCGTAGAGCAGTTTGGGGCGATCCGCGATCCGTTCGCGGCGCAAGATGAAAGAAGCGATGAGGCCCGTGAGAAAGACCAGACACAGAGCGACGTCGCCCAAGGGCTGGCGCGGGATCGCATCGACACCGTCGAGAAAGCTCCGCGCGGCAAAATGGGCGCGGATGTTCTCGGTGCTGATGAAGATGAAAACGCTGATCAGCGCCACCGCCGCGCCGTTGAGCAGCAGCATGCCGGTTTGGAGTGCGCCGATGCGCTTGTCCTGCCCTTCCCAGTCCATCTACTGCCACCCCAGTATGTCGGAATCGTCGAGGTTTTCGATCGTCAGCATCGCGACGGGCACGCTGATCTTGGTGGGCACGTCCTCTCCGGCGAGCAGCTTGTAAGCCGCGTCGGCCGCGTCCGTGCCGATCCGCTTCGGACTCTGCACGGCGCTGCCTTCGACGTAGCCTTCTTTGAGCATGGCTTTGAAGTCGGGCGATCCGTCGATGCCGTAGATCGAGACGCCCTCGCGCTGCCTTTGCTGGAGGGCGGCGAGCGCGCCCAAGGCGCTGGGATCGTTGCCGCCCAGCACGACGTCGAACGCCAGGCCGCTGTCGAGCAAATCCTGCATGGCGCGCAGCGTGATGTCGATGTCGCCCTCACCGTGTTCGGTGCGCACGACTTCGTATTCCGGATGGCTTTCGATCACGTCCATGAAGCCCCGCACGCGATCGCGGATCGAGCTCGTGATCGGACTGTCAAATACGACGATGCGAGCACTGGAGCGCTTCGCCATCATGTCCTGGGCGCAGAGCACGCCCGCGCCGTAGTTGTCCGACTCGACGATCGCGTCGACGAGCTCGGTGTCGTCCACCAGGGTATCGATGTTGATCACGATCACTCCGGCTTTCCGACAGGCTTCGAGGGCCGGACGGACGCTTTTGCGGTCGACGGGGTTGAGAAAGAGCACGCAGATGCCCTCTTCGATCATGTCGCGGATCTGGTCGTTCTGCTTTGCTTGATCACGCGCGGGATCGCGCGTGATCAAAATGTCGCCGTTCGCCGTGATCACGTCGTCGATGCTGTTGTTAACGACCTCGAAATAGGGGTTGTTCATCGTCATATAGGTCGCGCCGAAAAGCTTGGGCGACCGGTCGATGTCGCGGTTGTAGCGCAGCGGCGCATAGCGCGACAGTCCTAAGATCAGCAGCGCGCCGGCCAACGCCATTGCAGCGATCGCAGCCACAACCCGTCCCTGCCATGACGACATGCCTCCACCCCCTTCGACACATGACCCATAATAGCCGAAAGACACCCCCGGCAAACGCAGGGGCGCCTTTTTCACGCTGTTCTTACGCTGCTTTGGCGTGGCGGTTTTTCAGGTAGTCGACATAGACGGCCAGCAGGATGACGGCGCCCTTGACGACGTACTGCCAAAACGAGTTGACGTTCAGCAGGTTGAGGCCGTTGTTCAACACGCCGATGATCAGACCGCCGATGATCGTGCCGCCGATGTAACCGCTGCCGCCGGCCATGCTCGTACCGCCGACGACGACGGCCGCAATGGCGTCCATCTCGGCGCCGTCCCCAGCCGTCGGCTGACCGGAGTACATGCGCGACGCCAGTACGACGCCCGCGAGACCCGCCATGACGCCCGAAAAGGAGTGGACGATGAACTTGACGCGCGCGACGTTGATGCCCGAGAACTCCGCCGCCTGGACGTTGCCGCCGACGGCGTACAGGTGGCGTCCGAGTTTGGTGTTGTTCATCAAAAGGCTCGTGACGATCAACACCCCGACCAGTATGATGACCGGCGTCGGGACGGGGCCGATGTAGCCCGCGCCGAGGAACTGCCATTCTTTCGTGACGACGCGGACGGGCGAACCGCCCGTATAGACGTAAGCGAAGCCCTTGGCGATGTTCATCGTGGCGAGCGTGACGATGAAGGGCGGTATGCTCGTTTTGCTGATCCAAAAGCCGTTGAACATGCCGACGACGAGGCCGACAAGCAGGCCGACGAGTATCGCGACGCCGATCGGCAGGCCATAGCGCGAGACGCAGCCGGCCGAAATGCAGCCCGACAGCGCGATGACCGAACCGACGGACAAGTCGATGCCGGCCAGGATGATGACCATGGTCATGCCGCAGGCCAAATAGAGGTTGCTGGAGATCTGGCGCAGCACGTTGAACACGTTCTTTTGGGTCAAAAAGGTCTTGGTCGTCTCCGGGTTGACCGACAGGAAGACACATAATACGAGGAGCGCCGCGATGATGCCCAAATTTCGTTTGAGGTACTTGACGACGCTGTGAATGGCTTTGCTTTGCATGCGGTTTCCTCCCCTATTGCGCCGCCAGCGACATGATCCGCTCCTGCACCGCCTCGGTGTGGTGGAGCTTGCCGGAGATCGTTCCGTTGCGCATGACGTAGACGGTGTCGCTCATGTTGATGATTTCGGGCAATTCGGACGAGATCATGATGATCGCCATGCCCTCTTTGACGAGCTGGTTCATGATGGCGTAGATCTCGGATTTCGCGCCGACATCGACGCCGCGGGTCGGCTCGTCGAGTATGAGTATCTTGGGGTCCGTGGCCAGCCAGCGCCCGATCATGACCTTTTGCTGGTTGCCGCCCGAAAGGTTGCCGATCGTCTGGTCGAGCGAGGGTGTCTTGGTCGACATCATGTCGATGTAGCGCTGCGTGATCTCGTCTTCCTTGCGGGCGTTGACCGCCACGCCCTTGATGAATTGCCTGAGCACTTCGATCGTCGCGTTGTAGCGGACGCTCTGGACTTTGTAGATGCCTTCGTTTTTGCGATCCTCCGGCACGAGGGCGATGCCGTGGCGCAGCGCGTCGACCGGCGTACGGATCTTGACCTTTTGGCCGTCGACGTAGACGTCGCCCGTCGCGCTTTTGGTCAGGCCGAAGATGCACTTCATCAATTCGCTTCGTCCCGCGCCGACCAACCCCGCAAAACCGAGGATCTCGCCGCGCCGAAGCTCGAAGCTGACGTCCTTGACCATCTTGCCGTCCGAAACGTGCTCGCAGCGGAGCACGACGTCGCCTGGCTCGAGGTAGTCGCGCGTGTAGTAATTCGTCAGTTCGCGGCCAACCATCATGGCGATCAGTTGGTCTTTGTTCGTCTCGGCGACGACGCGTGTGCCGACATAGGTGCCGTCGCGCAGAACGGTCACGCGGTCGCAGATCTCTTCCAGCTCGCTCATTTTGTGAGAAATGTATATGATGCCGACGCCTTTTTTCGTGAGCGATCGAATCGTTTCAAAGAGGAAGGCGACCTCTTTGTCGGAGATCGAGCTGGTCGGCTCGTCCATGACGAGTATGCGCGAGTTCTGCGAGATGGCCTTGACGATCTCGACCATCTGGCGCTGGGCGATCGTCAAATCCTTGATCTGCGCCGACGCGTCGATGGGGATCTCGTGTGCGTCGAGCAGCTTTTGAGCCTCTTTTTCCATGTTGCCCTGGTTGATGAGGATGCCTTGCCCGTGTTCGCGGCCGAGGAAGATGTTCTCGGCGACCGTCATATGCGGCACGAGCACGAGTTCCTGGTGGATGATCGCGATGCCGTTGGCTTGGGCATCCCGAACGCCCTTGATCTCGACCGCCTTGCCATCGATCGCGATCTCCCCCGCTTCGGGGATGTAGATCCCCCCAAGAACTTTGATCAGCGTGGATTTGCCCGCGCCGTTCTCGCCGAGCAACGCGTGGACTTCGCCGGCTTTGAGGGCAAAGTCGATGTTCTGGAGCGCCTTGACGCCGGGGAAAGACTTGCTGATGCCCTTCATGGCGAGAAGGGTTGCTTCGCTCAAAGCGTTCACCTCACTTTAAATAGATGTTCAAAGACTGCGGGCAATCCAGAAAAACGCTTCTGCACCGCTCGAACCCGATCATGAAAAGGAGGCCAGTCATCCGAAAGTGGACGACTGGCACCCTGTATGTCGTTGTGTATGCGCGACGCTGTGGCTTATTGCCAGCCGTCGACGCCGTACTGCGCGACGTTGTCCTTCGTGATCAGGAAGGTTTCGACGGGGTAGCGGGCTTCCACCTTCTCGCCGGCCATGGCTTTGTACATGATATCGACAGACGTCTTGGCGATGCTGACCGGGGACTGCGCGCCGGAGCCTTCGATGAGCGAAGTGCCGGAAGCGAGTTCGGCCTTGATATCGGGCGAGCCGTCAACGCCGTAGATCAGGCAATTCTTGAGGCCGGCGGCATTCGCGGCGGCCAGGGCGCCCAGAGCGGTCGGGTCGTTGCCGCCGAAGATGGCGACGACGTCACCGTGCGCCTGGAGAAGGTCCTGTGCAAGGCCCATCGACACTTCGAGGTTGCCCTTGGCATCCTGCTGGCCGACGATTTCAAAGTTCTTGCCTTCGATGGCCTTGAGGAAGCCGTTCGTGCGATCGACGACCGAGTTCATCGTCGGGGAATCGAGGATGATGATCGGGCCGCCGTTGGGCAGCTTCTTGACCATGTCTTCGCCGCAGACGAAACCGGCGTTGAAGTTGTCCGAACCGGCATAGGAGGCGACGTAATCGAGGTTGGCAACTTCGGTGTCGAAGTTGATGATCGGGATGTTGGCGGCCTTCAGCTGGTCGAGGGCGGGCAGGATGCCTTCGGCCTCGGCGGGGTTGAGGAAGATCGCGTCGATGCCCTGGGTGATCATGTCTTCGATCTGGGTGATCTGGCGGGACACGTCATTGGCCGGGTCGGTCGAGATCAGCTTGTCGCCGCGGCCTTCGACTTCTTCGCGGATGGTCTTCTCGATGATGACGAAGAAGGGGTTCGTGCCGTCCATGGCGGTGTAGCCAAAGGTGTAGTGCTTCTCTTCACCGGCGGGCGCGGGTTCTTCGGCCTTGGCTTCTTCGCCTTCAGCAGGCGCATCCGCGGCCGGTTCTTCGGCGGGCGCTTCGGGCGCGGCAGACGCTTCGGTTGCGGCTTCGGGCGCTGCGGATTCTTCGGCGGCGGGCGCGGGGCTGCCGCAGCCCGCGAGAAGCGTGGCAATCATGGCGGCGCTCATAAACAGGCTCAAAAATTTGCTCTTCAAGATGTGTTCCTCCTCATATACAGTTGCTTCGATATTCGTTCGAGTCACTGATGTGGTACAACATCATGATAACCGAGCCGCCGCCAAACGGCACCTGAAGAATGTAACCAAAAGCATATGACTTTTGTCATACCCTCGGTGCCATTTTATCACAAGGCCACAAGTGCTGGCAATGGCGGTGTCATTCCAAAGAAAAGCCCCTGCCGACTCGTTTGGCAGGGGCGCGGGAGGGGTTCTATAGGAGGATGCAGATCATGCCGCCCGAGCCCTCATTGATGATGCGGCTGAGTGTTTCTTGGAGCTTGTCGCGGGCGTCGTCGGGCAGGCGGGCGAGCTTGCCGCTCAGTCCTTCCGTCACGAGCTCATGCAGGCTCTTGCCAAAAAGGTCGGTCTTCCAGATCAGCTGCGGGTCGGTCTCGAATTCGCTGAGGAGGTACTTCACCAGTTCTTCGCTTTGCTGCTCCGTGCCGACGACCGGGCTGACCTCGCACGTCACGTCGGCGCGGATCAGATGGAAACTCGGCCCCGACGCGCTCAGCTTGACGCCGTACTGGTTGCCGCGGCGGATCAATTCCGGTTCTGCCAAGACGAGTTCGTCGGTCGCGGGCGAGATCATGCCGTAGCCGGTTTCGCGCACCGATTCGAGCGCCCCTTTCACCTTGTCGTAGCCCCGCCGCGCTTCGGTCAGGTCCTTCATGATCGAGATCAGGTGGCTGTCGTCGGCGATCTCTTCGCCGCATTGCTCGCTCAAGACGTTGTAGAAGAGCCCCTCGTTCACCGGCAGGTCAACGGCGATCTCGCCGCGCCCCAGCTCGATGCCCGCGATCTGGGCCGGCATGAGGTGTTCGCAGTTGTCAGAGACGTCGAGGAGCTGCATGTAGTCGCGCACCTTGTTCAAGCCGCCCGTCTTCGCGCGGATCGCGCCGATGATCTCGCCCATCAGGTAGTGGTCGTTGTCGAGGGCGCGCACCCAAGCCGGCGTCTCAAAGCGGATGCAGCGCAACGGGAATTCGAAGAGCACGCTTTCGAGCAGCACGCCTGCGTCCTCTGTGCTCATTTCGAGAACGTTCAACGCCAGCACTGGCGTGTCGTACTTCTGGGCCAGGGCGTCGCGCAGTTGGGCCGCCTCTTCGCTGTAGGGAGCGCGGCTGTTCAGCACGATCACGAAGGGCTTGCCCTGCTCCTTGAGTTCGCGCACGACGCGTTCTTCCGCGTCGATGTAGTTCGCCCGGGGAAGCTCGGTCACGCTGCCGTCGGTCGTCATGACGACGCCGATCGTCGCGTGTTCGGTGATGACCTTGCGCGTGCCCATCTCGGCCGCCTGCTCGAACGGCATTTCCTTGTCCGACCAGGGCGTCCTGACCATGCGCGGCATCTCCGCCTCCTCGAAGCCCAGCGCTCCGTCAACCATGTAGCCCACGCAATCGACCATGCGCACGCGAAGATTCGCATCGCCCAGCTCGATCCGAACGGCCTCATTCGGGACGAAGTGTGGCTGGGTCGTCATGATGGTCTTTCCGGCGCCCGACTGCGGCAATTCGTCGATCAAGCGGCGGCGCTCGTGTTCGTTCTCGATCCGGTCGAGCACCAGCAGTTCCATGAAACGCTTGATGAAGGTCGACTTGCCGCTGCGCACCGGCCCGACCACGCCGATGTAAATGTCCCCTTGTGTCCGTTCGGCGATGTCGCGATAGAGATCCGTCCGCTCCATATTCTCATCCCTCCGGTTGGTTGATGCACAAAACGATAGCAAGAATAAACGTCGTTACGCGACGGCAAAAATTCCGGAACGATATAGCGTATGTGCGCGTGCGGACATTCATGCATACGAGGCATGCGTGACATCAAAAAAGTGACCCGTCATGCCCGTGCTTCGCGGGACGCGAATCCGGATCATTACGCGCACTGCCAGGGGACGAAAATGCAGATTTGTGGTATAGTGAGGGTAGAAAAATGGACGGCGTTCTGCCATGCTTTGTCACACTTCCCAATATAAATGCCTCGTTTATGCGTTGTCGGCGTTCGCCTGGCGAAATGCCCGCGCAAAAATCCCCCATGCGAACCACAAAACAAGGGCTGATCCACGAATGAGGTGTCGGGCTTATGATCTTGCCGCAAATTTTCTTTTCGGAATTCGCCTATTCACGAAGCATGGAAATCATTCTGTTCTTCATCGTTAACATTGCCAATTTCGCGTACGCATATATCATTACTTCTGTGCTTCTCGCCGTTTTTATGCACAAAGTCACCATCGCCCGGATGTTTTGCTACGTACTTATTCTTGTTCTGTTTCAGTCAATATGCGTTTATGTCCCGTATGCGATCACCGGATTTCAAGGTCTTGGCCGTTTTCTCTATTTTGTCTCCACCCCCAATCCGCTCATATCATTCCTACAAATTTATCTATGCACCAAACTTTTTAAAATGCCAAAACACAGAACAACCAATATGATGCTCTGCTTTTATCTCTTTTCGTTATTTTTATTAAGCCTCTCTCGCGTATTTAATTTCTCCGTTTTCCAGCAGATAGGCGATCGCTATAATTATATGATTGATGCCGGCTCAGCGCTCACCGGTGCTTTTATAAACGTTATTTTGTACAATGTACTTATTCGCGTTTTTAAGAGGGAAAGTATCATTATTAGTCTGACCGATAATGTTTTCGCCAAGCCGACCGCGAGAAATTTCGTTTTCATCGCGTTTTTGGAGTTCCTCGCCTATGGCTTGGTCGTCTTCGCACAATTACACCAACGATACGATTCGTTTGCAATGCTGCTCATTTCCGTTATCTTGTTCCTCGCCATCGCGGTCACGATCCTTCGCCTGATGCATAGCGCTGATCAAATCAACCTCCAGAACAAGGCGGCACACATCAACACTTTGAACAAAGTAATCGCCGATTTTCGCGCTGTGAAACACGACTTTTACAATATACTCGGTACATATAGCGGCTACATCGCTCTCGAAGATACACAAGGCATGAAGCAATATCACGAAAAATTGATGAAAAGCACTGTGGCCGCTGGCGATCAACTCGACATTGCAACGTTGATGCATCAAAACCCCTCTCTTAGTTCGTTGCTAATTCAAAAGTCGGAACAAGCGGAGAAACTTCACATCGTCATGAATACGGCTTTGCATTGTTCGATTGACGACATCAAGATCGATAATTTTGATCTGTGTCGTATCATCGCCAATCTTCTTGACAATGCGATTGAAGCCGCGATTTTGACCGATCAACCAAACGTGAGCTTTTCGATCGAGCAAAAGAAGAATGGCGACAAACTCATCGTCATCACAAACCCCGTGCACGAAGAAGTCGACGTATCGAAAATCGCGACGCTGGGCTATACCACCAAAGAAAATCACAGCGGGATCGGGCTTTCGCAAGTGCGAGAAATCACATCGAAATACAAAAATTGCGTCATCCATTTCTCATGCTATGACATGCAGTTTTCTTCTTTTGTTGAAATCAAGGAATCGTGATGCAATGAAGGCTTGTCTCGCCGTTAGTGAACGCATGGCGAAATACCGACGAAATTCCTCCCTGGAGTGGGGGAATTTTTTTGTGGCGACAACCCGCGCGACCGAAAAAATCCGTGCAAATTTTCCTCGAATTGGCAAACATAGAAGGCAGGATATTCCAGATACTAGACGCATAGCGATCGTTCAAGATGATTCATTTTCGGGGGTTTCGTATGAAAAAGTGCCTTTGTGTTCTTCCACTTTTGCTGGCCATCGCCGTGTTCTTCACTCCCATCAGCGCCTC
>JAVBLF010000008.1:0-32681 GCA_031553675.1 Eubacteriales bacterium
TTATCAATAGCACGTTGCATCAAAACAGCCTCGCGACACGTTAGGTTAGAAACCTTGATTCGGATTCATAATAGCACATACATACCGCTAACATTGTGTGTGCGCGTGTTGGTTCGATTATCAATCGCCCGATGCAGCAAAACAGCCTCGCGATACGTTAGGTTGGTAACCCTTGATTCGCATTGATAATCGCCCCTACATCCCGCTAACCTTGTTTGTGCGCCTGTAGGGGCGATTATCAATCGCCCGTTGCAGCGAAACAGCCTCGCGATACGTTAGGTTGGTAACCCTTGATTCGCATTGATAATCGTCTGCTGCAGCAAAACGGCCTCGCGTTACGTCAGGTTTGTAACCCTTGATTCGCATTGATAATCGTCTGTTGCAGCCAAACGGCTGACACGATGCGTTGTGGGTTGTAACCCTTGATTCGCAATATGAATCGCCCGCTGAAGCAAAAACGGCCAACACGTTGGGGTTAGTAACACTTGATTCGCATTTAGGATCTTAGGAATTGACGTTCTGCGTCTTCGAGCTGGCTTCCTGGTTGGCGGTGGATTTGCGTCCGAGGTACCAGCTCACGAGCGCCATACACACGCACAGCGCGGCCATGATGGGGTAGTAGACGCGGTAGCCGGTGAGGAAGCTGGCCAGCGCGATGATGGCCGCACAGTAGAGGTAGCGGCGGACGTTGCCGGGGAGCAGCATGCGCTTTCCGATCTTGGCGCGGCTCTTTTGCCGCAACTCGATGCTCTGCATCAGGGCCTGCTTGACGACCTCTTCTTCGGGCAGCATGTCGGCGTGGCCGGCGATCGCGATCAGCTCTTCCGGCTCGTGCAGCACGGCGGCGGTCGAAAACTGCTCGGCGAGTGCGCGCGCGTCGTCGCTGGGGGGCGCGGTGGCGTAGATCTGGAGCATGGTCGCGCGGTGCGCTTGGGCGATCTGGTAAAAGCGCAAAAGCTCGGACGCTTCATAGGGCTCGTTCGGATGCCGCTGGATCAGACCGTAGAGGCAATCGCGGTTGATGAAGAGGTCTTTTCCGATCTGGTGGCTGCCGCTGAGGGAGAGAGAGGACTCGATCATCGCGCGGATGCTTTCGGGCGTCTGGAGCAGGAGATGTTCCAGCAGGGCCTTGGAATGGAGTTGAGCGCTGTAGCTGCGGATGAAGGCGTCAAGCCGCATGCTGCGCCAAAGAAGCAGCAGCACCAGCACGACGCCGCCCGACGCGATCGCGAGCAGCACGGCCAGTGATTGGCTTTGCAGCCGGGACAAAAACCAGACATAACTGGCGAAGAGGGCGAGCAAGGTCGTGAGCAGCAGATCCATGTTCTGCGCGAGGGCGGTCTTTCCGCTCATCTCCCGCCGAAACCATGCCCGCGTCTTCCGATCGTATTTCACAGGGTCCACCTCGAATCTTTCGATAGCGTTCGATCGCTTCCGTTACCGATCGAGTATTGCCATCCGAACGCGATCGCATCCCTGCTTTCCGTTTGCGGCGCAATGGTTTATAATAGTGGCATCGTCAAATGAACGGGAGGCACGCGCCCTTGACCATGGAAGAACTCCGGGATTTTTGTGATGCTTCGCCGCGTCGGCTCGGCATCCTGGGCGGAACCTTCGATCCGATCCACTTCGGACACATCCGCCTTTGCCAGGCCGCGCGCCAGGAATTCGCCCTCGACAGCGTGATTCTATTGGCGTCGGGCAGCCCGCCCCACAAGCCCCAGATCGCGCTCGACAAAGAACTCCGCTATGCGATGACCGAACTCGTCGCGTCGCGGGAGGAGGGGCTCTGCGCCAGCCGCATGGAACTCGATCGCCCAGGGGAAACCTACACCGTCGACACGCTTCGATCCCTGCGCACGGTGCTGTCGGGCGAAACAGAGCTGTTTTATATCATCGGCGCCGACACGCTCCTGAGCATCAACACCTGGGCAAGCCCCGAAGAGGTTTTCGGTCTGACGAATTTCATCAGCTTTTCGCGCCCCGGCCTGAATGAGCGCGACGTCGAACAGTACGTCGCGTTGCGGCTCACATGCTACCATGACCGCATCTTTTGCGCCGAAGAAAAGGGCCCCGAGATCTCATCGACCGACATCCGTAGGCGCGTCGCCCAGGGTCTGCCGACCGGGGATCTTCTGCCCGATTACGTGCGCGGCTTCATCGACGAGCGCGGCCTCTACCAAAAGGCGGCCATGCCGTTTGACGAGGCGTGCGAAAAGGTCAAACAAGCGCTCAAGCCCAGCCGCTATGCCCATACGATGGGCGTGATCGACGCGTCGGTCGCGCTGGCCGAACGCTATGGCGTATCGAGCGCGGAGGCGCGTTGGGCGGCGCTGCTGCACGACTGCGCCAAGGGCATGAGCGAGGACGAGATGCGCCGCGCTTGCGACGACTACGGCCTCGCCATCGACGAAATGACCAGCCGTGCCCCCCAGCTCATGCATGCGCCTTTGGGCGCCGCGATCGCCCAAAACGTCTACGGCATGGAGGACGAAGGCATTCTCGCCGCGATCGCCTGCCATTCGACCGGACGGGCGCGCATGACCGAGCTCGACAAGATACTCTACCTGGCGGATCTGATCGAGGCCAACCGCAATTACACCGGTGTGGCAGAACTGCGAGAAGCCGCTTTCCAAAACCTCGATCGTGCCGTCCTCATGGGCATGGATCAGACCATCCGCTACGTACTCGACTGCGAATTGCCGCTTCACCCCGACACCGTGACCGCCCGCAACGACCTTTTGGTCGGCGCGCATCTCGAAACTGTATAACCTACATTCCGACAGCAGGAGGGAAACGATTTGAATGCCAGCATGAAAGAGACCGTGAACCAGATCTGCACCTGGATGGACGACAAAAAGGCCCAGGACATCGTCGCCATCGACGTCGCCGACCGCACGATCATCGCCGATTGCTTCGTGATCGGCAGCGGACGCAGCGATCAACAGGTCCGCTCGATCGCCGACGAGGTCGAGGACAAAATGGCGGAGAAGGGCGATCTTCCACTCCTGCGCAAAGAAGGCAACCGCGAAGGCCGCTGGATCGTGCTCGACTACGGCGACATCCTCATCCACGTCTTTCACCAGGACGAGCGCAAATACTACAACATGGAACGCCTCTGGGCCGACGAAAACAACGTCATCGCCTTTTCCGCGGAGAGCCAAAACCTCCGCGTGTAATGTGACGGAGAAAAAATCCGAAACGACGTCTTTGGGCCAGCCGCCATACGAATGAATGCCTGCGCTTCAAAACGTATTTTCGTCCAACCCGCAAGGGAGTGATACGCATGGCCGACATCCCCAACATCACGGGTAAGCTGCGCGACCACATGATCGAAGTGCCCGAGGTGATCTCGCAGTGCAGCGGGATACGCATTTTCGGAAAGCTCATCAAATCGATCGTCTTTACGACCGACGTCGCGATCGTCCGCAACATCAACGCCCACGCCGTGATCGCGGTTTACCCCTTTACGCCGCAGCCCTCGATCACACACGCCATCATCGCGGCGGCTGAAATGCCGGTGTTTTGCGGGGTCGGCGGCGGCATCACGGGCGGAAAACGCGTCGTCAGCCTCGCGCGCGACGCCGAATTCCAAGGCGCGATCGGCGTCGTCGTCAACGCCCCCACGCCCGACAGCACCATCCAGGCGCTGTCCGAGGTGATCGACATCCCGACGGTTGTGACGGTCGTGTCGGAACACACCGACATCGAAGCGCGCCTCAAGGTCGGTGCCTCGATCTTCAACGTGTCCGGCGCGGGGCAGACGCCCCACATCGTCCGCGTCATCCGGCAAAGACACCCCGATGTTCCTATCATCGCCACCGGCGGCAACAACGACGAGAGCATCCTGCGCACCATTGAGGCGGGCGCCAACGCGATCACCTACACGCCCCCCACCAGCGCCGAGCTCTTCCGCATCCTGATGGAAAAGTACCGCAAAGACTGTGACGCCGTCGATGCCCCGATCATCAATCGGCGCGGCGCGGAACTCGACTACCCCGAGCCCGACGCTTCCGCCACGTAAACCGCCCTACGCCAAAACCCCCCGCCGACGTGGATCCTTCTGCGGGGGGCTTGTTTTGTCGAGAATGGGACACGTCGGGCGTAAAAAGAGACGCCGACCACCTGCTACACAGGGATCGGAATCGCTCGACATCGCCCGAGGGCCGGCAGCGATTTACCGCTTTGTTTTGGGCGGGATGAAGACATCCTTTTTCACGTTTGGCTTCATGGGAGCCTGTAAAACGGCGTCTGCGCCACTCGCATAGGCCTCGCCAGGACGTTTCGGCAAGGCGTCGCTGCCACCGAAAGCACTTGAGATCTTGGCGTCGAGCCGTTCGCTCTCGTCGCGCAGACGGATCAGCTCGTCCGCAATGGTCAACGCGGCCATGACAGCGGCATCCGTCGTACTGATGCGCGGAAAGGCCGACACGACCTCCGATATCTTTTGATCGACGTAGACGCTCACGCGGTACAGATGGGACTCCGGCTCCTCGCTGAGGACGGAATATTCGCGTCCGTCGATCGTGAGGGAAACTCTATTTTTTTCCACGCATTCTCACCTTTCATCTCGTATGACGGGACGATGTCACGCAACAAAGTTGCAGTTTCGTATATTTTAACACATGAATGGAACTTGTTCAACTATGCAATTAGCGTGGAAATCTGTATCTCGAATTCCGGACCTCAATCAACGGATGTCGTCGATATAGTATCTCATATACACATCTGTCTTTTTCTTGTAAAACCAGCGACGCAATACCATATTGAAGTAATATGCAATAAGAATGAAACGTAAGAAGATATGTTGATGTGATCGCCCCAAGAAGAGAATCCGCCGCGAGAAATCGGTTTTTTCGGATCAACGCCTACGCACAAATACCGGCGTCGCCGCGTCCCACGCGAGCCATTCATCGCGCCGCGTCGCATACACCGCCCCATCGTAGAGCCTGCCGTGTTTGAGTAGGCTGCCCGGGTGCAAGGCTTCGCATCGATAGCCACACAGCTCCAGCACCCGACAGGAAGGGGTGTTGACGACGAAGACGTTCGCATAGACCCGCGCGATGCCCGCCTCTCGAAAGGCCACCCGCGTGATCTGGCGGAGCGCCTCGCGCGCAATGCCCTGCCCCCAAAACGGCCGCGCGATCCAGTACCCAACTTCGAGGTTCGCGCGAAAGACATCCCGTTTCTCCAGCAGGTTGATTGCCCCCGCCAAATGACCATTGACTTCGATCGCGCAATCCAGCGGGAATCCCTCGAATGCCGCGCGAACAAAGCGCTCGGCCCGCTCAATCGGGTAGGGCACTTCGATCCCGTCACTCAAAAAACGCGCGACCGCCTCGTCGCTCAGATAACGACAGATGAGATCCGCGTCGTCGATGTGAAAACGTCGTAGTGTGATCATGACACCTCGTGGGTTGGGGTGGTTCGCTGCACACGCAAACGTCCATCAAAAGCGAGATGCGATACAGCCTAAAAAAGCGCGTACTCTTCTCGCAGGAGGGCAAATATCAGGCAATCCTGGACGTCGCCCTCGAAGACGACGGCCCTGCGCAAAACGGCCTCGCAGTGAAAACCGGCGCGTTCCAGGGCGCGTGCCGAGGCGATGTTGTCGCCGCCGACCTGGGCGTAGAGGCGCCGCATGCCGCGCCGTCCAAACAGGAAGCGCGTCGCCTCGACGATCGCGCGCGATGCGACGTGTTCGCCGCGAAAGGGTGGGCCGACCCAATACGCAAGCTCTGCATTGCCGGAAAAGACGCCGCTGTTGTATTCCCAGCTGACACAGCCCGCAAAAGCGCCGTCGGCGTCGATCGCCATGTCGCGGCCGGTTTCGCCGCGGCCGTTTGCGAAGTGCACGTAGACCCGCGCATCTTCGATCGTCCGGAAGCGCGGACCTTCACGCAGACTTCGCCGCACATCCCAGTCGTTCCAGTACGAATACATCGGCATGACATCGGCCCCTCGGAGCGGCCGGATCGACACATTCCATTTCATCGTCTGGCCCTCCCATGTGAGCATGCTCCGAATGCAGGGTTTTCACTCCGTCGGATCTCGTGGCTCTTATCGCGGCAGTTCGATCGTTTTGTGCGTTTTGGACATGCGGTAGAGCACGAATTTCCGTCCGATGCACTGCACCGGCTCGGCTTGGGTGCGGCCTGCCAGGGTATCGCAGGCTTCGCGCGCGTCGATGCCCGCGTTTTCGAGCACGCTCACCTTGATGAGCTCGCGCTTTTCGAGGGCTTCGTCAACCCCTTTGACCAAATTGGGGGTCACCCCTTCTTTTCCGATCTGAAAGATCGCCTCGATCTCATTCGCCATCGCCCGGAGCGCGGCGCGTTGTTTGCTCGTGATCACGCTATACCCTCATTTCTATGGATGCGTCGGGCGGATCATTCGACGAAATCGAAGTCCCAATCGCCCATGACGACGGTGTCGCCTTCTTTGGCGCCCTTGTTCCGCAAGGCCGCGATGATCCCCAAACGGATCAACTGTTGCTGGAAGTAGCGCATCGACGCGCTGTCGTCGGGGTTGACGCGCAGCAGCAGGTCATCGACCAAGGGCCCCGATACGATGTAGGCCGTACCACCCACGCCGATCTCTTCGGCATCGCGGTGGATTTCAAAACGGCTGACATCCGTCCGCCCGACTTCGCCCGACTCCTCGAAGGGCTCGATCTCCGGCAGGGTTTTGAGCTGCTCGACCACCGCGCGCAGCAGTGGCGAGAAACCTTCCTGTGTCGCCGCCGAAACCGGAAAGACCGTCGCGCCCCTTGCCTCGAGAGCACTTCTAAGTGCCTCAAAGCCTTCTTGCGCTTCAGGGATGTCCATCTTGTTCGCGGCGACGATCTGCGGGAGGGCGGCCAGCCTTTCGCTGTAGCCCGCCAGCTCGCGGTTGATCGTCTCGAAGTCCTCGATCGGATCGCGCCCCTCGCAGCCCGATGCGTCGAGCACGTGGAGCAGCATGCGTGTGCGTTCGACGTGGCGCAAAAAGTCGTGTCCCAGTCCGGCGCCCTCGCTCGCACCCTCGATCAAGCCGGGGATGTCCGCCAGCACGAAAGCGTTTTCATCGACTTCGCACACGCCCAAATTGGGCGCGAGTGTCGTAAAATGATAATTCGCGATCTTGGGACGCGCGCTCGTCAGCACGGACAGGATGGTCGATTTGCCGACATTCGGCAAACCCACGAGGCCGAC
This sequence comes from Eubacteriales bacterium, assembly GCA_031553675.1. Lineage (GTDB taxonomy): Bacteria > Bacillota > Clostridia > Christensenellales > CALWSW01 > JAVBLF01. Next base: position 7,194 of record JAVBLF010000008.1, read on the forward strand.
GTCGGCGATCGTCCGCAGCTCGAGCTGCACCTCGATCGCTTCGCAGCGCTGTCCGGGCGTCGAGAAACGCGGCGCGCGCCGCGTGGGTGTCGCGAAACGGGCGTTGCCTTTACCGCCACGGCCGCCGCGCAACAGGATCTTCGATTCGCCGTCCGTGAACATATCGAGCAGGATTTCGCCCGTGTCCACCCGCTTCACGACGGTGCCCACCGGCACGTCGATCACGGTGTCGCGTCCGGAAATGCCCGTCTTGTTTTTGATCGATCCGTTTTCGCCCGGCTCGGCAAAGAACTTGCGCGTATAGCGAAAGCCGACGAGCGTGTGCGCGTTTCGCGTGGCGCGGAACACGACGTCGCCACCCTTGCCGCCGTCGCCACCGTCGGGGCCACCCCGCGTGACGTATTTTTCGCGGTGAAATGAGACGGCGCCATCGCCGCCCCGTCCCGCCTGTACGAGTATTTTTACCTGGTCGACAAACATGTTTTCTCCCGGTTGCGTTTGATTGTTTATTCTATCCCCCGTGCGTGATCGCAGACGCCCTGCAATGCGCACGTGTCACACAGCGGCTTTCGCGCGGCACACACGCGCCGACCATGCCAGATCAGCCAGTGATGGGCGCGCGACCACTTGTCCTTCGGAATGGCCGCCATGAGCTGTTCTTCTGTATGCTTGACATCTTTGGCCGCGGCCAAACCGATGCGGTTGGCGACGCGGAAGACGTGGGTATCGACGGCGATGGCAGGCACGCCGAACGCGACCGACGCGACGACGTTGGCGGTCTTCCTGCCGACGCCCGGCAGCGTTTCGAGCGCTTCGATCGTCTCAGGCACCTGACCGCCATGGCTTTCGAGCAAAATGTGGCTCATCGCGACGATGTTCTTGGACTTGGTTTTGCTCAAGCCGCAGCTTCGGATCCGTGGCTCCAGCTCGTCCGCTGTCAAGGCCGCCATGCGCTCCGGCGCGCCCAGCTCGGGAAAGAGCTCGTCCGTCACGGCGTTGACGCGCACGTCCGTACACTGCGCGCTCAGCATGACCGCCACCAAAAGTTCAAACGGCGAACGGTAGGTCAACGCCGGCTTGGTGTCGCCGTACACCTCTTCCAAAAGCCGCAGCGCTTCTTTGCGCCTCTCTGCTTTCGTCACGCGCTTCCCTCCATTCCGCACCAAGGCTTTCACTATTATAATGCACGAATGGACGGAAGCGCAAGCACGGGCACGACAGGGGCTTTCGTTCTTCGCGTTTGAATCGAACCCAACAAAAGCCCAAGCTATGGAAAAGTCGAAATGGGGTGGGATATCTCCGATTTTGCCCTCAATTCCAGGCACCGGTTATTTGATCTGATCGATGAGCTTGCGCATATTCCGGCGCTGCTCGGGGGTGAGCATCGGCGCGGCGCTCTTGAAGAAATTTTCGAGCGATTCGGACGAAAGGCTACCGTCTGCCTTTTTTTGGGCCGAACGCCGCATCAGCTCGCTCATCAATTCCTGCTGGCTTTTGCCGCTGAACTGTGCCGCCATGTCTTCGAGGCGTCTCGTTTCCCCCTCCATGTTTTCGGGCGGCGTACCGGCGGCCTTGGCGGTTTGGTTGGCCATCGATCGCAAGTCGCGTTTTTTCATGCTCAATACACTCCTTCGCACGGATTCGTTTTGGCTTTCTCCATTCTATTCTCAAAGGCGAAAAGAGTTTCATATACTGAGGTAACGAGCCCTTGCGCGCAAAGGAGAAGAGCGATGAGATACCGAATGTTGCCGCGCGGTCGAAGCTGGGAGCCCTATCCGCCGCCCGAACCGCCCCGCAGAGAACCCGATCCCGTCACCGAAACGGCGCCTGTGCCCGCTTCCGGTGACGCCATGACGCAGATGCTGCGCCTCATGGCCGATCAGCGCGAAAACGGCGGAAGCCTGGATCCCTCGCAGCTCATGGGTCTGATGGGGAATGCCGGGTCGGGAAACGGCGGCATGAACCCCGCCGCGATGATGCAGATGATGAACATGATGCGCCCGAACGGCAATGCGGACGACGCGCCCTCCGGCAGGATGAACCCCATGGCGCTCATGCCGCTGATGAACATGATGCAAAACCGGAACGACGGCGCCGACGGGGGCGGATCGTCGGGCATGGATCCGATGGCGATGATGTCGATGATGAACATGTTGCAAAACCGAAACGGCAGCGCCGACGGCGGCGGATCGTCCGGCATGGATCCGATGGCGATGATGTCGATGATGAACATGATGCAAAACCGAAACGGCAGCGCCGACGGCGGCGGATCGTCCGGCATGGATCCGATGGCGATGATGTCGATGATGAACATGATGCAAAACCGAAACGGCAGCGCAGACGGCGGCGGATCGTCGGGTATGGATCCCATGGCGATGATGTCGATGATGAACATGATGCAAAACCGAAACGGCGGCACCGACGGCGGCGGATCGTCGGGTATGGATCCCATGGCGATGATGTCGATGATGAACATGATGCGCGGCCCAAACAACAACTCAAGTCACGGCCCCAATCATGACGACGGCGAACGAGATGGCGACGATGCCGGAACGGGTGAGCCGGCGTCCCGGGGCGGCATGGATCCGGCGATGGCCATGCAATTGATGAACATGATGCAGAGGCGATAGACGTACATGGCAAGCAAAAGTGGCCGATCGGGTTGAGGATCGGCCACTTTTTTGAATTCGATAGCAGTTGCCGGAGCGCCGCCATATATTGAAAGGAAGTGGCGGAAGGAGGCGGTGAGATGGCGGAAACACTCTTCGTTGCCAATTCCGGTGAGGACAGCATTTCGATCATTTCGACGCGGGAACAGCGGGAAATCAAGCGATTTGGTGTGGACCAAAACGAACCGAGTCGGCTCATTTTGCATGCGGGGCAACTCTACTGTGCCAACGCGAGCGGGGGCAGTGTCAGCCGCATGCGGCCCGACGGCGGGCGGCATCTGACGCGGTGCGCGGGCGCGGGTCCGCACGTCATGGTGGCGCGAGATGAAAAGCTCTTCGTGATTTGCAACGAGTCGGACAGCGTGTGGCGCTACGACATGCGCGCCTTCATGCCCGAAACCGCGACAGCATGCGGTTCCTGGCCGATCGACATGGTCGCCTTCGGAGAAGGGATCGCGATCGCGAACATGATGTCAAGCAACATATGCTGCTTCAACGAAGATCTGCATTGCAGCGCAAGCACCATGCTCGACATGATCCCGCTTTGCCTTGCCGGGACGAACGCTCCCAGCGGCGCGCGTTTGGTTGCCTGCGGCATGGTGAGTGACGATGCGGGCGCCTGCGCGATCCTCGGAGCGGATGCTTCGATCCTGCGTGCGATGCGAACCCCTTGGCCGATCAGCGCGGTGGCGCCCCTTTTGTGGCAAAATGCCGGCATCGGCGTGGCGGTCTGGCAAAACCGCCTCTGCAAGCTCGACTGGGAAAGCGATCGCGTCGTTTGGCAGACCCAAACCGGACGCATGCCGGAATCGGTTCTCGTCAACGAGCGGATGGGGCGCATCTATGTCACATGCCTACAGGATGCATGCGTCGAGATCTACGACTTTGCGGGGCAACTCCGCGCGCGCATCCCGACCGGCCGCGAACCGCGCGGCATGGCGCTCGGCAAAGGTGGGAAGATCGCTTGACCCCAAATCACTTACGACAACGCAACCGGACGCAAAACACATCTGAACAAACGCAAGACGGCGCGTTCGGCGTTGAGCCGGACGTGCCGGGCAAGAACCCCACGAATGAAGATTCGTGGGGTTGTATGAACGTTTTTGCCCCACTTTTTTCAAAAAGTGGGTCGCCGAAGGCATCCGTCACCCTTGTGACAATCGACCCAATATGTCCCCGTAGACCTCCTCGGCGGCCGTGGCCCAACGCGCGCAGACGCTTTGGGCGGCCTCGCGCGAAACGAGGCTGAGGGCCAGCGACAGCACGGCGCGATCGCCTTCGAGGATGCGTAGCGTCGCGACGTATTCGTCGTCGGCAACGCGCTCATAGCTCGCTTCGTGCTGGGCATCGCGCCGCAGCCGACGGCGGTTGCGCTCGCAAAAGGCGTCGATCGCTTCGCGCGACGACTGCGGAAGACGTGCTTCGAAGGCGGCCAACGCGTCGCGCCCCGCTTCGGTGAGGCCGATCGCGCCGCTTGCGTCGTCCTTGGCGAGCAAGTTGCCCTCGAGCAGCTCGGCGATCGATTGCGCATACCCGAAATAGTCCGCCCAGCCGTTGTCGAGCATGATGCGGAGCAGGCTCTCTTCGTGCAGCACAAATCCGCTCGTCTGCAAAAAGTAGAGCAGGACAAGCTTGCTCTTGGTGAGGTCGGTCGAAAAGTAGGCCATGATCTCACTCCTGGGTCGATGCGGTGTCGGGTTCGTCGATCGATTTGATGTGTGGGTTGCACGGAGGAAGGCTTCAAGTTCGGAAATCAGCGTCAAGTCGCGAACGCTCAATGTTTGATGAACGACCCAATCATGTACAGGAGGAGCGCGATGAAAGAAGTCGGCGCACTCCAGAAGAAGATTCGTTCCCAAGCTTCGGAGGACATGCGCACACCTCATACCCGCAAAAGTCCGAACGTGGCTTTACGCTCTGCGTTTGGGAATTCGCATCTCGCACGGCACGGCCGACTGGCATTTGCCACAGCCGTAGCGCGGGGCGTATGTTTCGCGGACCTTGTCGAGATAGCGGGAGCAGGGCAGATGCTCTTTGCCGTTTTCTTTCGAGATGGCGTGGGCGGGGCAGTTGCGGGCGCACTTGCCGCAGTAGGTGCAATAGGCGTCATAAGCATCGTAAGGGCGCTCATCTGGCGGGAGTTCGAGCGTCGTGATCACGCTGCCGAGGCGACCGGACGAACCATCCGCCGTCAGAATGCCGCGCGCCAGTCCGAATGTCCCCAAGCCAGAAACGTAGGCGGCGTGGCGCTCCGACCAGTTGCACGTAAAGGAAAGCTCCGGATGCTGCGGATGGGAGCCGAGCTCGGTCGCAGCGAAGAAGCGATCGTCGGCCGCCGGCACGATCGCGGCATGCCCCTCAGCTTCGAGCGCCCGACACAGCGCCTGACAGAGCGCGACGATGAAGGCTTGCCCCTCGATGCGGGCATGCAGCCAGCCTTCGCCGGGTTCGGTACCGCCGCGGTTGCCTTCGCGGATGGGGGGCGTGTAAGGGAAAAAGAGCGAAATCACGGTTTTCGCGCCGGGCAACCATTCGGCTGGGCTCATGTGGTGCGGACCGATGACGGCGGGGCTTCGAAAGGCGTCAAAGAGCGGCTCATCCGCGGCGGCAAGGCCAAGCGTCGGCGCTTCGTACATGCGAAGGTTTGCGACAGCGGGCGAGAGGGCGCTTTCGGGTGCGATGACGTTTTGCGGCGACTGCGCGGCAAAGGCGGCGGCGGCTTCGATCAGGTCATGTTTCGTCATGACAGTCTCCTTAGCGGTTGAGAGCGTTTCGGATCAGGGGCAACGAAGCGCGCACGGCGAGCCCGACGAGCACGCCGGTGATCGCGCCGGATGCGAGCAAGACCGGAAGGTAAGCGAACACAGCCGCTGACTGGAGCACGAGCGCAGCCACGGCGAGCTGGCCGAGGTTGTGGAAGACGGCGCCGATCACGCTGATGCCGACGGGGCTGAAGGTCGCGGAAGCGCTCCGGACGAGCAGACACATGACGGCAAAGCTCAGGAGCGATCCGCCGAGGCTGTAGAACAAAGCGCTCACGCCGCCGAGAAAGGCCGCCGACAACACGCACTTGAGCGCGACGAGGCCGAGCGATTCGAGCGGGCTGAACAGGTAAAGCGCCGTGAGGATCACGACGTTGCCCAGCCCGAGCTTGACGCCGGGAATGGCAAAGTCGAGCGGGAAGAGCCGCGCCTCGGCGTAGGCGACGATCAGAGCGTATGCGAGAAAGAGCGCGAGCAGCACAATGCGCTGGGTTTTGCGGAGGTCAGGGCGCAACGATGTCCACCCCTTCCGCGCCGTTCGCGCCGGTCAGTTTGATGAGAAGCTTGTGGGGGAGGCAGGCGATCGCCGATCCGGTTCGCGTGAGGGGGGCGCTCTTGACGCAGTCTTGGGATGGGCAATCGGCGCGGGCGATCGAGGCGCTGTCCGGCGTCAGCAGCAGCACGTTGTGGCCGCGGCCCGTGTCGATGTCGATCTCACGCGTCTCGCCGTCGAGCGGATAGGAGCCGCGAAGCTGTCCGTCCACGTAGACTTCGGCGACGCGTCGATCGCCTTTCGCGCGGGGCAGCAGCATCGTCAAGGCAGCCAATCCGGCGATCGCAAGCACGGCTCCGATCGCGATCCAGTCGGCCTTTTTCATGCGTTCACCCCACGAGTGTAAAGCGGTCGTCGGTCAGTGCAAAGTTCGTTCGAAGCCCGTCGGTGATCGTGACGCTCCGATCGTCGGCGACGAAGATCGCCTCATAGCCCATCGACGCGGCGAGCGCCAAGCCTTTGTCACGGCCCAGCACAAAGCAGGCCGTCGAGAGCGCGTCGGCTGTCGCCGACCGGGGCCCGACGATCGTCGCGCTGAGAAGGCCGCTGTCGGAAGGATAGCCGGTGACCGGATCGAGGATGTGGTGGTAACGCACCCCGTCCTGTTCAAAGTAGCGCTCATAGCCGCCCGAGGTGACGATCGTGCAGTCACTGGCCGCGAGGGTGGCAAAGATGCCGTCTGTCTCGCCGACGATGGGCGTACGCAGCCCGACTTTCCAGGCTCGGCCGTCGGGACGTTTGCCCAGGGCGTAGATGTTGCCGCCCAGGTCGAGCAGCGCGCTCCTGACGCCGTGCGCGCGCAGGATACGGACGGTTTCGTCGCAAGCATATCCCTTCGCGATGCCGCCGAGATCGACGGCCATGCTTTGCGTTTTCAGGCGGGCGACGCCGCCGCTTGGGTCGAATTGCAGGCCCCGTTCATCGACGAGGGAAGTCGCTTCGTCGATTTCGGCCTGGGATGGCACGCGCGGATCATCGCTTCCGATGCCCCAGAGCGCGACGAGCGGGCCGATCGTGATGTCGAACGCGCCGCCCGAGGCTTCGGAAACGTCGCGGGCGAGCGCAAAGAGCGCGGCGGTGTCGGGCGAAACGTCGGCTTCTCCGTCGCGCGACAGGACGCTGATCTCACTGTCGGGGTTCTGTGTCGCCATGCGCCGGTCGATGTCGGCGATCCGCGCAAAGGCTTCGTCGAGGGCTTCGTTCGCGTCGCCGTCGTAAACCGCCATGTGGATCACGGTGCCGAGGTAGTCGACGCTGTCGCGCGTGATCGGATCGGGCGGGGGGCTTTGGCAGGCGGCGAGCAGGCAGGCGAGCGCGGCGCATCCGACGCGTCTGACGAGTTTGTCCAGCCTCACAGCGCGAATCCCCCGACGGCCGTCGCGCTGACTGTCATGCCGAGCAAAAGCTCCGCTTGGGCCTTCGTGACGACGCTGTGGGGTTCGACGCGGGTTTTGACGTTCAATTCGCCCGTCGCGCCGCGCCGCTCCATCTCGGCGCAGACTTCGCACGTCGCCTCTTCAAGGGCAAAGGCGACAGCCTCGTCGGGGTCGTTGAAGTCGCGTTTTTCGCGCTTGCCGTAGACGGTGTAGGCGTAGGCGGCGTTGTAGGCGGCGGACACTTCGATCTCGACGGTGGCGCTCATCTTGCCCGCGACGGCGCCGAGCGCGTTTGCGACGCTGGCGTGCGCAGGGATCACGCATTTGGCGCCCATGGCTTTGGCGACATCGGGCAAGAAAATGTGCGTCGGCGCACCGATGCCGATCAAGCAGGCTTTCGTCTGGAAAGCGGCGCGGAAAAAGGGTTCGCCGCCCTTGCACGCCATACGCCAGCTCTCGTGGATCAAGCGTTCGACGTGTTCGCCGAGGCCGTTTTGCACGAAGTCGGTGCTGGCGTCTTCGAGCAGCACGCGGATCAGGTTGCGGTAGAGCGTCTCTTTGATCTGATCGTAGACGCGATCGGCCAGCGCGTCCGGCGAGAGGCCGGCGCAGTTGCCGACGAACTTCGCGCCCAGGCGGGAGGCCTCGGGATCGAAGCGGGCAAAGTCGCCTTTGATGTGCATCATGTCGGTCGGGGTCAATCCGGCGCGCATGACGACGCCCTCGCGCTCCAGCCGTTCGACCGCAAAACTGTAGACGTCGGTGTCGAGCACGTCGGACGCTTCGAGCAGGCTGAGCGGCCCTTTTGCCAGCGCGTCACAAAAACGCTTTTCACGGTCGGTGAAGTGGGGGCTGTTCGAGATGTCTTTGACGGGCAAAAAGAACTCGTGCAGCAGTCGTGTGTGCTTCAAATAGCCGCCGAAGAGGGCATGCAGCTTTTCGACGATGATCGGCCATTCGGTGGCGGCGGCGCAAAGCGGCTTGACGCGCGCGTTGTCGACGCGGATCGCGCCATTGATGTCGTGGCGGACGGCGCTGTCCCCGCCGAGCGCAAAGGTGTCGATGTAGACGCCCTTGACGTGGGTGCGCCACTTGCCGATGCGCACGCCGTTTTTGACCTTGACGGGCGCGCCGTCCTTGAGAAGCGCGATGTCGGTCGTCGTGCCGCCCATGTCGACGATCAGGGCGTCGGGTTCGCCGCAAAGCTCGAGGCCCGCCGACACACTGGCCGCCGGCCCGCAGAGCAGCGTCTCGACCGGACGAACGCTCGTGTAGCGGTCGGACATGATGCTGCCGTCGCTGCGGACGATCACGACGGGAATGTGGAGGCCGCGCTGATCGAGCGCGCGATGGATGGCCTTGAGGAAATCGCCGACGATCGGCAGGAGTCGCGCGTTGAGCAGCACGCTCGACGCCCGCTGGATCGAGTTGAGGTCGGAATAGAGCTCGTGGGCGCCGATCACCGGTATCTCGTAGCGCGATTCGATCAGCGTTTTGGCTTTCCGTTCGAGCACGCCGCCCGTCTTCATGGCGTACAACTCGGCGATCGCGACGGCTTCGGCGTCCTGGAACCAAGCTTCGGTCGACGGCAAAAAGGCGTCCCAATCGGGCTGTTCGAGTATGGTGCCGTCGGACGAACTCACACCGCCGAGAAAGCAGATTTCTTCCACGGGCGGCAGACCGTAATGCTTGCCGACCTGTTCGACGATCTCCGGATAGCTCGACGCCATGATCAGCTTGGCGCGGCCGCCTTTGTCCTCGACGCAGGCGTTGGTCGCGAGCGTCGTCGACAACGAGACGAGCTCGGCTTTTTGGAGCGCTTCGGGATCGAGCGCGTCGAGCGCCTCGATGATGCCGACCGAAAGGTCGCCTTTTGTCGTCAGCGCCTTCGAAGAACAGAGTATCGTGCGCGTCGAGAAATCGTAAACGACGGCATCCGTATAGGTGCCGCCCGTATCGATGCCGATGCCTATCTTCATGCGATTTTCCTGCCTTTTGGGGAGATTTGTTCCCCCGATCATAACACGAAAACGTCCCTGAAACAAGAAAATCGGCTTCGCAAAGCGGGCCGGAAGTGATATGATATTCAAAACGGTATGTATTGATATGGAAAAGAGTACAAACGAGAGGAAAGTTTCATGCGAATGAAGATCATCATGCGCGGCGCCGCGCTGTTCTTGTCGGTCTCGACGATCGTGGGATGTGTCGGATGCGCGCCAAAGAGCGCCGAAACACCCGCGGCCACACAGGCGGCGGAACAGGTGCAGGACGTCGCGTCGTCGCCCACCGAAGCGCCGACATCCGACACGCCCGACGCAGAAGCGGCGCTGCCCACGGGCACGCCTCCGAATTCGCCGACGGTGCAAGAGGCGCAGCTCAAGGATGAAGAAGCCAAGATCGAGTGGATGACCGCGATCGTCGAGGGTATCTACGAAAGCGAGATCGTATCGATCCTGCCGAAGAACGATCCCATGCGCTTGGGCGACGAAAACGTGACGGTCTACGAAGCGATCTGCGAAAACGGCCGGACATGCCTGCTCGCGACGGATTTTAACGGACTGGCCTATGTGAGCGAAGACCTCGAAAAACCCAACTTTCGCGTCATTCACATCGGCGCGGATCAGATCACGGTCGGCGAGAGTCTGCTGGCGCAAACGAATGAAGAAGATTGCGCCGCCATGGCGCTCGATATCCTGAAGGACCTCTCGCTCGGGGTGGACCTCAAAACGACACACGAGGGCCAGGACGATCTCGATCACCGCGAAGTCGAGGTCTACGCCGTGCACGAAAAGGGAAAAGAAAGCGAACCCATCGGCTTCATCGCCGTCGATACCGGCCTGACCTACGGCTATTACCGCGGCGCAGCAGCCGAGGCATACAACCGCCTGCTGCTCGATGACGGCAAGTACATCAACGGCGATACGGTTCCCGGCGGAAACAAAAAAGCGTCTTAAAAATACGCGCAAGAAAACGCCACGCGGGAAGCGACGCGGGGCGTTTTTTCATAAGATGGATCTCCCTACTCTTGGGGCCAAAAAAAGCGCAGCCAGTGCAAAAAAGATCCTTGTGAGCCAGCATTCATTTCCTTAATATATAAGGATACGGCAGTGCTGCCGGTGCCTCTTTGCCGCTTCAAAGGAGGATACTATGGCGCAATTCATACTTTCGCTCGACCAAGGCACGACGAGTTCGCGCGCGATTTTGTTTGACAAAAAGGGCATATCCAACGGCCAGAGCCAAATGGAGTTTGAGCAGATCTTCCCGCAGCTCGGCTGGGTGGAACACAATCCGCTCGAAATCTGGAGCAGCCAGGTGTCCGCTGTGTCGGCGGCGACCGAGGCTGTGACGGCTGCAGACATCGCGGCCATCGGCATCACGAACCAGCGCGAAACCACCATCATCTGGGACAAGGAAAGCGGCGAGCCGATCCACAACGCCATCGTCTGGCAGTGCCGCCGCACAGCCGACATTTGCGAGAAGCTCAAATCTCAGGGCTTGGGCGATTACGTGACCGAGACGACCGGCCTTTTGATCGACGCCTACTTCTCCGGCACCAAGATCAAGTGGCTGCTCGACAACGTTCCCGGCGCCCGCGAGAAGGCCGCCCAAGGCAAGCTCCTCTTCGGCACGGTCGACACCTGGCTGATCTGGAAGCTGACCGGAGGCGCCGTCCACGCGACCGACTACACCAACGCTGCCCGCACGATGATCTTCGACATCAAAAACCTCCGCTGGGACGAAAAGCTCTGCAACGCGCTTGACATCCCAATGGCCATGCTGCCCGACCCCCGTCCGAGCAGCGCCGACTTTGGCAAGGTCGCGGAAGGCGTCCCCGGCCTCGAAAAGCTGGCCGGCATCCCGATCGCCAGCGCCTGCGGCGACCAACAAGCCGCCCTCTTCGGCCAGGCGTGCTACAAGCCCGGCATGGCCAAAAACACCTACGGCACGGGTTGCTTCCTCGTCATGAACATCGGCGACAAGCCCATCCGCTCGAACAACAACCTCTTGACGACCGTGGCTTGGGGCCTCGAACCTGGAAAGGCGACCTACGCCCTCGAAGGCAGCGTCTTCAACGCGGGCTCCGTCATCAAGTGGCTGCGCGACGACCTCGAAATGATCGACTCGGCCGCCGCGATCAACCCCTTGGCGTCATCCGTGCCCGACAGTGGCGGCGTCTTCTTCGTGCCGGCCTTCACCGGGCTCGGCGCGCCCTATTGGGACATGTACGCCCGCGGCACCATGGTCGGCATCACGCGCGGTACGAAGCGCGCCCACATCGCGCGCGCCGTGCTCGACAGCATCGCCTTCCAGGTCACCGACCTGATCAAGGCCATGGCCAGCGACTCGGGCGCGCCCCTCGCGGAACTCCGCGTCGACGGTGGCGCCAGCGTCAGCGATGTCCTCATGCAGATCCAGGCCGACATGCTCGGCACGCCGATCAACCGCCCGAAGAACGTCGAAACGACGGCGGTGGGCGCGGCCTACCTCGCGGGGCTCTTCGTCGGCTTCTGGCAGAGCCAGGACGACATCGTCGCCAACTGGCAGAGCGATCGCGTGTTTGAACCGGCACTCGACGCCGAAGCCCGCGACAAGAACTACGCGCTCTGGCAGCGTGCCGTGCAACGCGCCGTGCAGTGGGAAACGAACTGATCTCCGATACCTGGGTCGAAAAGGCGGTCGTCACGTGGGCGTTTTTTCGCCATGGTAGACACAAGCAAGGACCCAACGAACCGAAAGGACGGTGAACCGATGGCGGATACACGACCGATCGTTCCCTGGCAACTCATGAACGACTTCCTCGTCGACGCCTTTGCCGGCTATGGCGTCCCCGTGGATGACGCGCGAATTTGCGCCGACGTACTGCTCGAAAGCGACCGCCGCGGCATCGAGAGCCACGGCTGCAACCGGTTTAAGCCGATCTACATCGACCGCATCGTCGCGGGCATCCAAAATCCCGTCACGAAGGTCGATATCCTCAAGGAAACCCCGACGACCGCCGTGCTCGACGCCAACGACGGCATGGGCATGGTCGTCAGCCACCAGGCAATGGTAATGGCCATCGCCAAGGCCAAAAGCTGCGGGCTGTCGATGGTCGCCGTGCGCAACTCGACCCACTACGGCATCGCGGGCTACTGGGCGACCATGGCGACGAAAGCAGGTATGATCGGCATGACCGGCACGAACGCGCGGCCGTCGATCGCGCCCACCTTCGGCGTCGAAAACATGCTGGGCACCAACCCGCTGACCGTCGGCTTCCCGACGGACGAAGCGTTCCCCTTCATGCTCGACTGCGCGACGTCGATCACACAGCGCGGCAAGCTCGAATACTTCGCCCGCACCGGCAAGGACACGCCCGCCGGCATGGTGATCGGCGAGGACGGCAGCGCCATGACCGATAGCCCGCAGATCCTGACCGATCTGACGAAGGGCAAAGCGGCGCTCGCCCCCCTCGGCGGGATCGGCGAAGACCTGGCGGGCTACAAGGGCTACGGCTATGCGACGGTGATCGAAGTGCTGTCGGCGGCGCTCCAGGGCGGAAGCTTCCTGAAGATGTTGGTCGACAAGGACGCTTCGGGGCAAAAAAAGCCCTACCACCTCGGCCACTTCTTCCTCGTCATCGACCCGGAAGCCTTCCTTGGCCTCGAAACCTTCCAACAAATCACGGGCGAGATCCTGCGCGAACTCCGTGCCAGCAAAAAAGCCCCCGGTCAGAACCGCATTTACACGGCCGGCGAAAAGGAATACCTGACCTGGCTTGAGCGCAAGGACAGTGGCGTTCCGGTCGGCGAGGCCGTGCAGGAAGAAATACTGGCCGTGCGTGACGCCCTCAAACTGCCCTACACCTTTCCCTTCGAAGATTGACGAATTGCGTCCAAAAAAGTGGCCATATGGCCACTTTTTTGGACGTTTCGGACCCGTACTTCCCGAAGCTTTCGGAGCGCGGGCGGGTGAAAACGGAATAACCTAGTACAATTCAAGGAAATCGCTTGCATTTCCAAGCAGCGCGATAGGGAACGCAAACAAGAATGAAATGTCTATATAGGAATATTTTGTCTGATTTGGCGTAAGATCGCCATTTCCAGCTTTTGCTTTCAACGCATGCGGTGCGCGATGCAATGGGACAGGACAAAATTTGTCAATCCGCGCAAGCTACTGGCGTGCATCTGGAACACAAAAAAACACCCGCGACGCAAAAAAGTGCATTGAGCAGGTGGACTTTTTTGCTATAATAGAATGAGAGCAATTGAATAGCGGCATAAAAGATGCCAACGTTGTCATTTTGTTTGAAGTCATGTCGCAAACGTCCGCCTGATCCCCGATCTTTCCTTAGCTCCCGCCTCACCCCCTCTGCGGATGCGCGCAACCGAGAAACGCGCACGAATTCGCGCCCAACCCCCACTCGGATTCGCATGTGTATAAAGAAAGCTCGGCGGCGCGCAAAAACCAAACCTTGAGGCAGGAAGGGAGTCGCATGGTTTATGATACTCTACAGGCAATTGGGTGACGTCATCGATCTGGAAATGCTCCAATCGCTGCAAGACAATTTTTCCAAGGCGATGGGCCTTGCCTTCGTCACGGTCGACTACAAAGGCCGCCCCATCACGCGGACAAGCGGTTTCACGACTTTTTGCGTCAAAGGCCGCGAACGCCCCGCATTCAAAGAGGTCTGCTTTCAGTGCGACGCCCACGGCGGCCTCCACGCCGCCATCGAGGGCGAGCCCTACATCTATCGCTGCCACAGCGGTTTGGTCGATTTTGCCGTTCCCTTCATCCTCGAGGGGAGCTACATGGGCGCGGTGCTGGGGGGGCAGGTCCTTTTGCCCGAGGAGGACAAGCGCCATCTGGAAAACATCGTCCCGCACCAGACCAATTGGAGCCACGACAGCGAACTGTGTGAGGAATTCGCCAAGATCCAGCACATGGACTTCGACAAACTGCTGGCGTCGGTCACGCTGCTTCGCGACATGATCCAAAACATGCTCGAAGAAAACTTCAACCAACTGACCAACGAAGCCCTCGACGAACAGAACAAGGCGTTGATGGAAGAGCGCGCGCACCGCCTGGAACTCGAAGAGAGCCTCCAGGAAAACGAGTTGCTCGCCCTCCGAAATGCCGTCGGTTACGATTCTTTTTTTTCTCTGCTCAACATCATCTCCAAACTCGCTTACCAAGAAAAATCCCCCAAAACAGAAGAATCGATCTACGACTTTTCCGATCTGATGCGTTACGCGTTCAGCAACAGCCACATCGTCACGCTCGGCGAAGAGCTGGATTACATCGAGCGCTTGCTGCGCATTCAAAAAAACCAACTCGACGATCGTCTGCAATACGAGATCTCTGTGCCGGAAGAATACCGCAACACCGTCTGCCCCTTTATGCTCTTGCAGCCACTCGTGGACAACGCGCTGCGTCACGCGATCGAGCCCCGCGACGCAGGCGGCACGCTTACGATCCGCGGTGTGCCCGAAGACAACGAATTGCGCCTGTCGATCGTCGACAACGGCAGCGGCATGAGCCAGGAGGCGATCGAGTCGGCCCTGTCGTCGAGCGCCTACCGCGAAGCGCAGATGAACAAGATGAGCCTCTATTTGATCAACCGCAAGCTCAAAGGCTATTTTGGACCGAAGTACGGCCTTCGCATCAAGAGTTTGCAGGATGGCTTGCAGGGAACCGAGCTCCAAATCCGCTTGCCGCTCCGAAGCCGCGGCATCATCTTCTGAATTCTTTTTTGTTGCGAGCTTGCGCATTCCCGCAAAAGCACACCCAATGCCTTTCATACGACAAACCCTCTGTACAGCACACTCTTTTTTTTCATACTTGTGATCACACGCATCGCACCTTTGTGGGAAGTGAGATGTGAAATATGTATAAAATCTTGGTCATGGACCCGGGACCGCTCGATCGCGCGATGATCGCTGAAACCGTTTCGTCCGGCCTTCGTTCGACGAGCGTTCATACGACGTGCTGCCTATCGCAGGCAGCCGAATGGCTCGATCAGGAAAGCGCCAACCTTTTGATCGTGGACATGGCGCATTCACCCGTCGCGACAGGGGATCTGATTCACTATGCCCGAAGCCGTTGCGCCTGCATCGAAGTGCTGCTGACCTCCGTCGGACGGGAAGAGCAAGTCTCGTTCCAGGTGATGAAGCTGGGCGTCGAACAGTATTTGCTCAAACCCTTCCGCCCCGCGCAACTCATGGCGATCGTCGCGCCCCGCGCGCAGAAGTTTGTCGAGAGCGAGGGGCGTCTGGGCGCGCAGGAACAAACCCTTTTCCTCGATCGGCTCTACGAAGCGATCAAGGAATGCGCGTACAAAAAGTGCGTCGAGATCGCAAAAGAATACATTGCTTTCCTCTATCAATCGACCGATAATATGGCCGTGATCCGCACGCGCACCCTGGAATTCGCCAACGGCTTGACGGGCTTTGGCCAGGAATTCGGGCCCGACGTCCAATGGCGTCTTGCGGGCTGCCTGGAGCGCTTTCGGTCGCGCTACGATCTCCAGGGACGCAAGTACGATGTCTGCGCCATGCTCGAAGAGATGCTCGACGCCATGTTCGAGGCCATGGAAAAGGAAGCGCTCTACTCGGACGACGCGCTCAAAAAAGCGCTCAACTACATCGACCGCAACATCAAAAAGGGCATCAACCTCGACGACGCAGCCGAATACGTCAACATGAGCAGCTGCTATTTCAGCAAGTTTTTTAAGAAGGCGACGGGCGACAACTTCATTTCCTATGTCACCGACCGCAAGATCGAATACGCCAAGGACATGCTGCGCCACACCGAAATGCCCGTGATCAACATCGCCTATGAACTCTCTTACAGCGAAACAAACTACTTCAGCAAAGCATTTAAAAAGAAAGTGGGGCAGACGCCCACCGAATACCGCATGCGCCACCTCAAGCTCCCGGAACGGAAAACCGCCGCCGAGCTTCTATAAGTACGGCGCGGAAGGAGGCCATCCTTGCGAGAGTTTAGCCTGAGTACGAGGATCTTTTTCGGGGCGGGAGCGCTCGAACGTTTGTCCCAAGTGCGGCAAAAACGCGTGCTGATCGTCAGTGACGCGTTTTTGCAAAAGAGCGGCGTCGTCGATCGCGTCGCAGCCTACCTGCGCGATTGCGAGGTGTTTCGCTTCACGGATATCGTCCCCGATCCGCCGATCGAAGTCGTGGCCGCCGGCGTCAAAGCCCTTCTTCAGTGCCGCGCCGAGGCCATAATCGCCGTTGGCGGCGGCTCTTCGATCGACGCGGCCAAGGCGATCCGCGCCGTCGCCGGACAAACGGGAGCGCTCAACACCGATTCGATGGAGTGCTTCGCCATTCCGACGACGAGCGGCACCGGCTCGGAAGTCACCGAATACGCCGTGATCTCCGACGCCGAACGCGGTCTGAAATACCCGCTTGCCAGCGTCGCCATGCGCCCTCCTGTCGCCATACTCGACGCCGACCTGACGATATCCGTGCCGCCCAGGGTTACGGCCGACACCGGCCTGGACGCGCTCACCCACGCCCTCGAAGCCTACGTTGCCAAAGATGCCTCCGATTTCACCGACGCTCTGGCCGAAAAGGCCGTGTCGCTCATCGTGCGCTTTCTGCCCGACGCTTATCGGGACGGCGGCGACGTCCTCGCCCGCGAAAGGCTGCACAACGCTTCGTGCATGGCAGGCCTCGCCTTTAACGCGGCGGGCCTCGGCATCAACCACGCGATCGCCCACGCGGTCGGCGGTAAACTGCACGTCCCTCACGGCCGCGCCAACGCCATGTTGTTACCGCTCGTCATGGCGTTCAACGCTGGACTCGACAACGACCGCATCTTTGCGGCTTCGACTGCGGCGAAAAAATACCAGCACCTCGCACGCATCCTCAAACTGCCCGCCTCCAATGCCCGCATCGGCGCGGGCAACCTCGTTCGCGCGGTCGAAGAGCTGAACCGAAAGCTCCAGATCCCCGCCACACTCCGGAACATGGGTGTCGATTCGGACGCCTACCGCGAACAGCGCGACGCGATCGTCGCTGCGGCGCTCGCAGATCCGGTTCTCGCGGGCAATCCGCGCCCCGCCGATGCGAAAGATGTTTTGCAGATACTCGACAAAATGGCGGGGTTTGCGTAGAGATTCTACAATGGCAGACGTTCATGCAATGCGCTGACCATGTCGTCGAAATGGGGTCGAAGCCCCAAAAAAACCACCCGCACAATCAGAACGCAAAAAAGCGCCGAATGCCCTAAGAGAGGCATATCGGCGCTTTTCCGGATGAAGCAAACGAAACGTCAAAAACAAATATACCAGGAAATATTCCTTCTTACCATTTTAAGTGCTGCGGGGATTTCATGTCCGCTGACAATGTAATCAATGTCAACGTAGGCTTCCTCGAAATTTGAATCGAATTGGACGTCATTGATGACAATGTGCAGGTCTCCAGGCGAGGAACCCCCCAACGAAAAGGCAAAATCGGCAAAGGCTTCAACCGAATTTTCGATGTGATAGTCGGAATCGAAGAGTCGAGCAAAACTCTCAAATAGGTTTGTGGCTTTCGAGACGCTTTCTTTCAATTCGGGATCAAAACATGCTTTTAGTTCTTCGGCGCTATTTTGATTGATCGCGCGTTGAAGCTTGTAAACCGTAACATGTGGCAAGGGCTGAAAGGAAAAGATGGCCCATGCACCGAGTCCTATGATGACGAGAAACACGAGCATTCTCGACAGGCAACCGGACGATTTCTTCAATTGTTGCACCTCCTCTTTGGGTTGCGAGCACACTTGACCAGAAAAGAATACGGAACAAATTGAATATTGTTAGTATAGCATATTGAAAGCAAAATTTTGAATTGATTTAGCTATTCAAAAAATTATGCATGGCAGAGGGAAAAGTCTCTAAAGTAGGGTAGATTTTTTCCGTTTCTGCTTTTTTTGATCGGCCAAGAAAATCCATGCATCCGGCAAAAAAGGGTCCTGCCCGCAACGATATAATGACAGAAATAGGCGCATACATGGTGCGGCGCCTTTGCAAACGACAGGAGGTACCGAGATGCAAAAGGAAGCTTTGGGCATGGTGGAAACCAAGGGCCTAGTCGGCGCGATCGAAGCGGCTGACGCCATGGTAAAGTCCGCCAACGTCGAACTGGTCGGGTACGAAAAAATCGGCTCCGGCCTCGTCACAGTCATGGTTCGTGGTGACGTCGGCGCCGTCAAGGCCGCCACCGACGCAGGCGCGAGTGCCGCCCAAAAGGTGGGCGAAGTCGTCTCCGTCCACGTCATTCCCCGGCCCCACACCGATGTCGAAAAAATTCTGCCCAGCGGCAAGTAAACGACCGACGCTCATGAGCGAACTTATGGGAGGTTCAAACCATGAAAGATGAATTGGTTAGTAAGATCATGGACGAAGTCATGAAAAAAATGGGCGCCGAACCCGCCGCTCCCGCCGCCGCATGCGCGACCGGCGCAGGCTGCAACCTGACCGAATTCGTCGGCACCGCCATCGGCCATACGATCGGCCTTGTCATCGCGAACGTCGACCATCAGATCCACGAGAAGATGGCCATCGACACGAAGTACCGATCGATCGGCATCGTCGGCGCGCGCACCGGCGCCGGACCGCACATCTTTGCCGCCGACGAAGCGGTCAAGGCCACAAACAGCGAAATCCTCAAGATCGAACTGCCCCGCGACACCGAGGGTGGCGCCGGTCACGGCAGCTTGATCATCTTTGGCGCCGAGGATGTGTCCGACGTCCGCCGCGCCGTCGAAGTCTGCCTGCACGAACTCGATCGCACCTTCGGCGACGTCTACGGCAACAGCGCCGGCCACCTCGAATTCCAGTACACCGCCCGCGCCAGCGAAGCGCTGAACAAGGCGTTTGGCGCTCCTTTGGGCAAGTCCTTCGGCATCACGGTCGGCGCGCCTGCCGCGATCGGCGTGCTGCTGGCCGATACCGCTGTCAAAGCGGCGACGGTCGACGTCGTCGGCTTTAGCTCCCCTGCCGCCGGCACGAGTTTTTCGAACGAAGTCATCCTGACGTTCTCGGGCGATTCCGGCGCCGTCAAGCAGGCGATCCTCGCGGCCAAAGATGTGGGCAAGCAGGCTCTCAAGGCTCTTGAGCCCGGCGAAGCCCTCGAATCGAGCACTAAGCCTTACATCCTTTAACCGACGGGAAGGAGTCAGAAACGATGAAGTCCAAACGCTTTGAAGTCCTGGCGCAGCGTCCCGTCAACCAGGACGGTTACGTACAAGAATGGCCCGAAGTGGGTCTCATTGCGATGAACAGCCCCTTTGATCCCAAGCCCAGCATCAAGATCGAAGGCGGCAAAGTCTCCGAACTCGACGGCAAACCCCGCGCGCAGTTCGACATGCTCGACACCTTCATCGCCGATCACGCCATTCGCCTCGACGGGGCCGAAAAGGCCATGGCGATCGATTCGCTCGAAATTGCCCGCATGCTGGTGGACATCAACGTCAGCCGCAAGCAGATACTCGACGTGACGCTCTGCCTGACGCCCGCCAAGTTGACGGAAGTCGTCGGCAAGCTGAGTATCGTCGAAATCATGATGGCGATGAGCAAGATGCGCGCCCGCAAAATGCCTTCGAACCAGTGCCATGTCACGAACGTGAAGGACAATCCCATCCAGATCGCCTGCGACGCCGCCGAAGCCGGTATCCGTGGCTTCGACGAAATGGAGACGACGGTCGGCATCGCGCGTTATGCGCCGTTCAACGCCATGGGCCTCCTGATCGGTTCGCAGGTCGGACGCGGCGGCGTCTTGACCCAGTGCGCCCTCGAAGAAGCCACCGAGCTCCAGCTCGGCATGCGCGGCTTTACGGCCTACGCCGAGACGATCTCGGTCTACGGCACAGAGCCCGTCTTCATGGACGGCGACGATACGCCCTATTCCAAAGCCTTCCTCGCGAGCTGCTACGCTTCACGCGGCCTCAAGATGCGCTTCACGTCCGGCACTGGCTCGGAAGTCCAGATGGGCTATGCCGAGGGCAAGAGCATGCTCTACCTCGAAGCCCGCTGCCTGGCCGTCACAAAGGGCGCGGGTGTGCAAGGCACGCAGAACGGCTCGGTGTCCTGCGTCGGCGTTCCGGCAGGCGTGCCCGGCGGCATCCGCGCCATCGCGGCAGAAAACCTGATCGCCATGCTGCTCGACCTCGAATCGACGACCTCGAACGACCAGACCTTTACCCACTCCGACCTGCGCCGCGTGGCACGCTCGGTTCCGCAGTTCTTTGCGGGCACCGACTTCATCTGCTCGGGCTACGGCGCCGTGCCGAACTACGACAATATGTTTGCCGGTTCGAACTGGGATGCCGAAGACTACGACGACTGGAACATCATCCAGCGCGACATGCGCGTCGACGGCGGTCTGCGCCCCGTCAAGGAAGAGGAAGTCGTCAAGGTCCGCAACAAGGCGGCTCGCGCGCTCCAGGCCATGTTCAAAGAGCTCGGCCTGCCCGAGATCACTGACGCCGAAGTCGAAGCGGCCACCTACGCCAACGGATCGAAGGACATGCCCGACCGCAACGTCAACGAAGACCTGAAGGCGATCGAGGCCATGATGGCGCGCAAAGTCACGGGCGTCGATTTCGTCAAAGCGCTCGCCAAGGGTGGCTTTGAAGACGTCGCTGAAAACGTGTTCAACATCCTCAAAGCGCGCGTCGCGGGCGACTACCTGCACACGGCCGCCATCCTCGACAAGAACTTCCATGTCGTCAGTGCGGTCAACGAACCGAACGATTACCATGGACCCATGACCGGCTACCAGATCAGCGAAGAGAGATGGAACGAGATCAAGAACATCCCCAACGCCATCAAGCCGGAAGACATCAACTAAGAGGGGTGACGAAGATGACGTTTGACGAAAAGACGCTCCGCAGCGTCATTGAGGAAGTACTCAAGGAGATGGGCGAGGGCAACGCGCCTTCGGCCAGCCCCGCCGCATCGACGCTCCCCGCAGGCAAGCTCGAAGTCGTCGAACAGGGAGAAGCGCAAAAAGGCAGCGTGGTCGACGAAGTCGTCATCGGCCTGGCGCCGGCGTTCGGTGTCTACCAGACCAAGACGATCATCGACATCCCGCACGACAAAGTGCTGCGCGAGATCATCGCCGGCATCGAGGAAGAAGGCATCAAGTGGCGCCTGATGAAGATGTACCGCACGAGCGACGTCGCATTCATCGCGCACGATGCCGCAGAATACTCGGGCTCGGGCATCGGCATCGGCATCCAGTCGAAGGGCACGACGGTCATCCACCAGAAGGATCTACCCCCGCTGAGCAACCTCGAGCTCTTTTCCCAGGCGCCGCTGATCGACCTCGACACCTACCGCGCGATCGGCAAGAACGCCGCCAAGTACGCCAAGGGTGAATCGCCCACGCCGGTTCCGGTCCGCAACGACCAGATGGCCCGCCCGACCTACCAGGCCATCGCGGCGCTTTTGCACATCAAAGAAACCGAGCACGTCGTCAACGGCAAAAAGCCGCAGGCCGTCGTCGCGACGTTCAAGTAAGGGAGGTTCGCTGGTATGGATCAAGAACTCATGATGAAACAGATCGTCGAGCAGGTCGTGCGCGCCATGAACAACGCGCCTGCCCCCTCGGCTCCCGCCACCGCAGGCGGCGTCACGGCCGCCAACTACCCTCTGAGCGAGAATGTCGCCGACAAGGTCAAGGGCGTGACCGGCAAGCCGCTGGCCGACATGAAGTTCGACCAGATCCTCGGCGGCAGCCTGACCGCCGAAGACATGCGCATTGCGCCCGATACGCTCGAAATGCAAGCCCAGGTCGCCGAGAGCGTCGGCCGCGACGCTTTCGCCGGCAACATGCGCCGCGCTGCCGAGTTGATCGCCGTCCCCGACGATCGCCTGCTCGAGATCTACAACGCCCTTCGCCCCTACCGCTCGACGAAAGCCGAACTCTACGCCATCGCCGACGAGCTCAAAAACAAGTACGATTGCCAGGCCGCGTACGCCCTTGTCCGCGAGGCCGCCGACGTCTACGAGCAGCGCGGGCGCCTCAAACAGGCGTAGTTTTGGGGGATTTTATCCCCCAAACCCCCAACCAAAGGGTCAAGGACCGTTTGGAATCCCATTCTGAAACAGCCTCTTTCGTTGATTCCAATGCTACCGTTCTTTCGTCCCAAGGACTGAGGAGTTTCTTATGAAGCTTGTCGCAGGCATCGACATCGGCAACGCGACGACCGAAACGGCGATCGCGAAGATCGAGGGTGGCAAAGCCGTCTTCCTCGCCAGCGGCATCGTCCCGACGACCGGCATCAAGGGCACCCGCCAAAACATCGCAGGGGCGTTTCACTCGCTGACGACTGCGCTGGAAAAGGTGGGTCTCCACGTCGAAGACTTGACGGAGATCCGCCTGAACGAGGCGGCTCCCGTCATCGGCGACGTCGCGATGGAGACGATCACCGAGACGATCATCACCGAATCGACCATGATCGGGCACAATCCTTCGACGCCCGGCGGTCTTGGGGTGGGCGTCGGCGAGACGATCCTCGTGACGAATCTCGCCAACGCGCCTGGCGCGCGTGATTACATCGCCGTGATCCCTGCCGCAATCGACTTTGAATGGGCAGCCAAGCTCCTGAACGAAGGCGCTTCCGGAAGCCGACAAGTCACCGCGGCCATCGTCCAGCGCGACGACGGTGTGTTGATCAACAACCGACTCGACCGCAAGATCCCCATCGTCGACGAGGTCAGCCTGATCGACAAAGTGCCGATCGGCATGCGCGCAGCGGTCGAAGTCGCGTCGAACGGCGGCGTCGTGGAGGTGCTTTCCAACCCCTATGGCATCGCGACGCTCTTTGGCCTGACGAGCGAGGAGACGAAACAGGTCGTCCCGATCGCACGCGCTTTGATCGGAAACCGTTCTGCCGTCGTGATCAAGACCCCCGAAGGCGACGTCAAAGAACGCAAGATTCCGGCGGGCAGCATTGAGATCGTCGGCTCCAACCGCACGCTCAAGGTCGACGTCGACGACGGCGCAGACAAGATCATGAAAGCCGTTGCTCAGATGGCGTCGGTCGAGGACGTGCGCGGCGAGCCGGGATCGAACGCGGGCGGCATGCTCGAAAAGGTGCGCCAGGTCATGGCGAACCTCACGAATCAGCACCCCCGCGACATCAAGATCCAGGATCTGCTCGCCGTCGACACCTTCACGCCCCAGAAAGTCCAAGGGGGGCTAGCCAACGAGTTCTCCCAGGAGAACGCCGTCGGCATCGCCGCCATGGTCAAGGCTGATCGCCTGCAAATGGAGGCCATCGCGCAAGAATTCGCCGAGAGTGTCAAGGTGCCCGTCGTGGTGGGCGGCGTCGAGGCTGACATGGCCATCCGCGGCGCACTGACGACGCCGGGAAGCAACCGGCCCCTCGCGATACTCGACATGGGCGCAGGCTCGACCGACGCGTCGATCATCAACCGAGACGGCGAGATCCACTCGATCCACCTGGCCGGCGCGGGCAACATGGTCACGCTCCTGATCCAATCGGAACTCGGCCTCGCCGAATTCGACACGGCCGAGGACATCAAAAAATATCCGCTGGCGAAGGTGGAGAGCCTTTTCCACATCCGCCACGAAAACGGCAGCGTCGAGTTTTTCGACGCGCCTCTTCCGCCACACGTCTTCGCCAAGGTCGTCATCCTCAAAGAGGGGCTCATGCTCCCGGTCGAGGGCGACGATTCGCTGGAGAAGATCAAGCTGATCCGCCGCGCCGCCAAAGAAAAGGTATTCGTGACGAACGCCATCCGCGCCCTCACCCGCGTCAGCCCGACCGGAAGCGTGCGCGACATCCAGTTCGTCGTGCTGGTCGGCGGTTCCGCGCTCGACTTCGAAGCGCCCCAGCTCGTCACCGACGCGCTGAGCCAATACAAAGTCGTCGCGGGGCGGGGTAACATCCGCGGCACCGAAGGCCCGCGCAACGCCGTCGCGACAGGGCTGATCCTCTCGATGACGGAAGGGGTGCGGTGACGTGGCACAATACGAGATCCGGATGGAAAAACCATCCGTCAAGGTATTCTACAACCAGGGCTTGTGCGAAAGCGATTTTTGCGAGATCCTCTACGGCATCGAAGAGGAGGGCATTCCTTTCGAGCTTTGGGGTGGTCCGTCATCGGACGCGACACGCATGGCCTACGAAGCCGCGCAGTCGTCGCGCTTGGGCGTCGGCGTTGGGGTGGATGCAGGCGAAGCCGTGCTCCACTTCGAAAAGCTCGCCCCCGAGCAGCCGCTCGCGTCGGTGCAAGTTCGCGATGCGGCAAAGTGCCGCGCACTCGGCGCAAATGCCGCGCGTCTCGTCAAGCGCCTTCCACTCAAGGGCTTTTGACGCATGCGCGCTGCGCGGAAGCGCTTTTGTCAGCGCTGGTGAGGAGGAAATACATGGCACAATTGAGCGTAGGACTGATCGAGACCGCCGGACTCGCGGCGGCCATCGAAGCCGCGGATGCCGCCGTCAAGTCCGCGAATGTCAGCCTCACGGGATACGAGCTCACCAAGGGCGGCGGCATGGTGCTCGTCAAGATCGAGGGGGATGTCGCGGCGGTGCATGCCGCCATCTCGTCCGCCGCCGTCGCCGCCGCCAAGATCGGCAAGGTCGTGAGCTGTTCGGTGATCCCTCGACCCGCAAAAGGCCTGTCGATCATGCTGAAAAACGCCGACACCGTCGGCTGCTGTGCGACTGCGGACGGCGAAGGCCCTGAAGCCACACCTCCCGAACCGCCGACACCCGACCCCGTGGGCGAGGCGGCGGCCGGAGAAAGCCCGTCTGAAAAGGCTCCGGTAGAGGCACCTGTTGAGGAAGTTCCGGCAGAAGAAGCACCCACGGAAGCGGCTCCGGAATCGATACAGGCGGCTGCGCCCACGCCGGAACCGACACCCGAACCCGCTGCCGAAGCGATACCCGAACCGGCACCTGAAGCGGCGCTGGAAACACCGCCCGAACCGCCTAAAAAAAAAGACGAGTGAAACCGAAGAATAGTAAGTGACGATTCAAAATGCGAATCAAGGGTTGGAACCCGCCACCCAAAAACAGGTTATCAAATCCGCTGTCGAAACGAGTTGGGGGTTCCCAAGCGGGCGATTGATAATGCGAATCAAGCGTTACAATCCGCAACGTGTCGAAAGGCC